>JASHTE010000262.1 GCA_030040695.1 Vulcanimicrobiota bacterium
GCGCGGTCGACACCGCGGCAGAGGCGGCGCACGAACATCGTACCGAGCGCGTCGAGCGGTCCAATCGATTGCGCAAAGACCATCGTCTTGCGATGCGCGCGAACCGCTCCGCGCAGAATGCCGGCGTAGTAGAGGAGACTGCGCAGCGACGTCGCGTTCTGCAGCAATCCTCCGCCGCCGGAGACGACGGCATCGGCGCGCGCAATCGCCCCGCGCACGTCCCGCATCTCCCAACGCTGCGTGGCCTCGACGCCGAGGCGCTCCGTCGTTGCCTGCGGCGTCGCGGAGAGCACGTCGAGCCGCACGTGCGGGAAGCGCTGCTTGACGCGTTCCACGATCACCTCGAGGAGCGCCTCGTCGCCGAGGTTCCCAAAGCCATAATAGCCGGAGAGAAGCACCCGCAATTTCTTAGAGGCGTACGAAGCGGCGATAGAGCCAGATGACGATGGCTCCGATGAGCGCACCGATCCAGAGTCCGTTGAAGATACGCAGAACCGAGATCAGGAGCGGCGTGTGCAGGTGCGAGAACGTATCGACGATGTCGCCGATCCCAACACCCGCGCCGAGCGCGAGGAGCCATCCGACGGCGCGACGATGTGCGGGTACGAGCGCGGCGACGAGCATCATCGAAGGATAACCGACGAGAAACTCTTTGAAGCGCGGGCGCACGGAGAGGACCGCTTCCAGGAGATGCCGCGTCACGAGCTCGGCGTGCGAAGGCGCGATATCGCTCTCGTTGCCGCTTCGCATCACGAGCAGCACGCCCGCACTGATGATGACGAGTCCCACGAGGAGCTGATAGAACTCGATCGGCGCGAGAAAGACGTCGCGCGCCCGCCGCGATCCGACTGGAAACCTTCCGCCGAAGAGGTAGAGCAAGAGGCCGGCGAACGGCGGGAACGTCAGCACGAGCCGCACGCCGCGGAAGCGTTCGATCTCCTCCATGACCAGCGGCGAGCTCAACAAACCGACGATGACGAGTGCGCCGAGCAGTGCAACGCCGGTCGCGATGAGCGTCCACTTCAGCGAGCGAAGAACCTGCGCTCCGGTGCGCCCCCGCGGCGCGTCAGCAAAGGCCGGCGCCAGCGCGAGAAAGGCGGCGATCTCGAAGACGAGCGCTCCGGCGAGCGCGATGACGGAGCGCGCAAAGATGTCGTGATGGATTGCGAGCCCGGCCACGTAGAGCAGCGCCGTGAGCGCGTATGCCGCAACGACGAGATCGCGCCGGTACCAACCGAGGGAGAACAGCAGCAGCGTGAACGCCGACGGAACGCAGAGCGCGACGAGGCCGACGAGCACACGGTTGTCGCCGTGGTAGAGCGGAATCGGCGTCGCGCGGCCGAGGACGAAGCCGTGCGCCTCCAATTGCCGTGCAATGTCCCGCACCATCTCGACGTTCGTCTGCTCGATCGAGAGGGTGCCGTCCTGATGCTGCCACGTGCGAAGGTAGACGACGCGCACGTTGCGCTCACGCACGCCGAGCACGTAGCGGTCGATCACATCGTCGAGTGAGATCTTCTCGAGCTCCGTGCGCGCAATCGCTTGCACTCGCACCGTACGTCCGGGAACGAGCTTGCCGAGCGTGTCGTTGCCCTTCTGCACCTGGCTCGGGTCGTACGTCTCGATCGAGCCGAAGGAGAAGAGATGACCGCGTTGACCGAAGACACGCGCGGCGGCGTCGAGATGGTCGGGGTAACCCCATACCTCGTTACGCAAGCCGAAGAAAACGATCGTCGAAACCTTCGGATCGAAGCGCAGCACGTCGTCGATTTGCTCGTCCATCTGTGCTTGCGTGAAGTGCTCGTCGTTCTGGAAACGTGGAATCACGAGCAAGCCGAGGCGCTTGGCAAGCAGGATCTGATCCGTGGGGATTCCGAGAGACTCTGCGTCGAAGTAGTCGAGCTGCGTGCGTACTTCGATGAGCCACGGGAAGGTTTCGCGCAAAATGCGCACGCTGTGCGGCATGAAGTGCAGCGGGAGCTGTGTCCGGTAGCGCTCGTAGGTTGCACGATCGGTGACGATCAAATAGACCGCGTCGGGATCGAGCCTCCCGTTGCGCGCCAGCGCGGCGAGTAACGGGTCGCGCAACGGCGTTAGCTGCAACTGCGAGAGGAGAGCGCCGCCGGTGAGCGCGTACGCCTTGCCATTCGTTCCAATATCCGAACCGAGTTCTTCCGTGAGGGCGAGCGATGTAAGGCCCGCACG
Organism: Vulcanimicrobiota bacterium; assembly: GCA_030040695.1. Lineage (GTDB taxonomy): Bacteria > Vulcanimicrobiota > Vulcanimicrobiia > Vulcanimicrobiales > Vulcanimicrobiaceae > Tyrphobacter. Next base: position 2,206 of record JASHTE010000262.1, read on the forward strand.
TCGAAGCGCGATGAGAAAGGCTGCGGGGTTGTAGTCGTAGGCGCGGGCGAGCTGGATGAAATCTTGGTAATCCATCGCGATCTCGACACGCTTTGCGTGCGCCTCGGTGCGCAAACGAAAGCCCGCCACCGCGAGCGCAGCCAGAAGACCGATGAGTAAGATGAGCGCGGCAAACCGCGCGCGGGGCTCCGTCGTCACCACCAATCGCCCATTCAATCCCGGAAAACAAGAGGCCTCGCCGTAGGCGAGGCTCTTGCCGTCGCGTATGCGGTTTCCCGCATACCGGGTGTGGGCGACGTCTTTTTTCTTCTCCGGCGGTGCCCACCAGTCCGCTGCGGAGGCTCGTGGAGGCGTCCTCTTCGGTGCCCCCTACGCTACCCCTTCCAGCGGGGCTGCCTCTTTTCGAGGAACGCGCTTATCCCTTCCTGAGCAGCGTCCTCAAGGGCGTTGCGCGTCATTACCCCTTTCGTATAGGCATAGGCGTCGCTGTCGTCGCGGCTTATCTGCCGGTAGAAGGCCTCTTTCCCGATGCCGACCACGAGGCCGCTCGCCTCGCCGATCCGCCGGCACAGAGCGAGTACGGTTTCGCGCAGCCGCGCGCGTGGAACGACGCGATTGACGAGTCCCCACGCGCACGCGGTCGCGGCGTCGATCGGCTCTCCGGTGAGCAGCATCTCCATCGCACGCTTACGTCCGATTGCGCGCGTTAGAGCAACCATCGGCGTACTGCAAAAGAGACCGATGCGCACGCCGGGCGTCGCAAACGTCGCCTCCTCAGAAGCAATCGCGAGATCGCACGCTGCGACAAGTTGGCACCCAGCCGCGGTGGCGATGCCTTCCACCTCCGCGATCACGGGTTGCGGCACCGTGCGAATTGCCTCCATGAGCGCGACGCAGGCATCGAAGATCTCGCGATAGGCCTGCGCATCGCGGCCGCGCAGCTCCGTCAAGTCGTGCCCGGCAGAGAACGCGAGCCCTTCCCCGGCGATGACGATCGTACGTGCCTTCCGTTCGGCGCCCACGGCCAGCAACTGCTCCGTCATCTCGCGCATCATCGCAAGAGAGAGCGCATTGCGGCGCTGCGGACGCTGCATCGTAAGCACCGCGACGCCCTCGACGCGCTCGAGCGAGGTGAGCCGTTCGCCGATCATCGCGGTGCGCACTCTGGCATGCGCACGTCGATCAATTTGGCCACCGACTCAGGCAATGGGATGGGCTGGCCATCCTCCACTATGCCTTCAACATGCAGCGCAAGACCTTCACGTATCAGTTCTTCAGCTTTTATTAGAGTCTCAGCCGTAGCAACGCAGCCCGGCATATCGGGAACGTATGCGCTATATCCGTTCTCCGCTTTTTCAAAAACGACGAGATACTTAGATGTCATGCTTGCCCTCCTTGTCCCAGCCTGCTTGTCGCCGTATCGAGCGCCAAGTACCGATTCTCGAGGTGTCCCCGTCGGCTCCGGCTATTGTAACACGACCTGGCTTCTCCGGATGCACCCATTGCTCGTGGCTCGTCGCCC
>JASHTE010000263.1 GCA_030040695.1 Vulcanimicrobiota bacterium
GAGCTGCGGTCGCAGGGGCGTCTGCTCGATGCGATCGCCGCCGCCGGCGGAATCGACGACGTCGAAACCGGCGTCTATCCCGATGCGCGCATCGCGACACCGGGCGGCGGTGACGTCGCGACGATATCCTTGCAGAATCTTCTTCAAAATGGCGATATCTCGCTCGATGTTCCGCTCGAGCAGGGTGCAGTAGTCTACGTACCGGGCCGCATGACGTTCGACGTCCAGGTGCTCGGTTCGGTCGATCACCCCGGCACGATCGTCGTGCACGAAGGCGATCGGCTCTCCGTTGCCATCGCAGCTGCCGGCGACAGCCGTCAGGCGAACGCAGACTTGAACCGCATCGAACTGACGCGCCACTTCCCCAACGGCAGCGTCGGCACGTACAAAGTCAATCTCTATCCCGCACTCGAACGGGGCGACGAGCGCTATGACGTCGCGTTGAAGCCGGGTGACACGATCTTCGTTCCGGAGGCCAACGGTGCCTCAACCGGAGAGGGCATCGTCTCTTCCATCCTCTACCTGATTGGATCTCTGCTGCACATCTAATGAGCACGCTGACGCTCGAGCAACGCCCGTCTTCGGATCTCGCCTCCAGTGAGGTCCACGTCGGGCGTTTCATGCGCCCCTTCCGGCGCTATGGCAAGCTCTTCCTCACGATCCTCGTCGTGCTCGCTGTTCTCGGAGCGCTCGCGCTGCTCGTTCTGCCGCGCAGCTACACGGCGGAAGTACGGCTGATCGCCGGTAACCCGAATCGAGATGCAACCGATCTCAGCGACGATGACGATAGCGGCACGCCCCAAGGACAGACCTCGCTACCGGTTCTCAACGCACTCGTCATCGCGACGGGTCTGCAATCGACGCAGACCTACGCGGAGCTCATCCAAGAGACGCCGGTTGCTCAGCGCGTCATCGACGACCTTCACCTCCCGATCGGCGCCGAGGCGCTGCTCGGGCACATTCGCGTTGCTCCGATCAACGACACGCCCATGCTTAGCCTACACGCCTCCTGGAGCGACCCGCAGACGGCGGCGATGATCGCAAACGATGTCGCTTCCGCCTTCGTGCAGCGCGAACGCGACCTCGTCGCGCAGCAGGCGGACGCCGGAATCTCGTTCATCGCCTCGCAGCTGCCCCTTGCAGAGGCTCAGGTGCGCCAAACGAACTTTGCCGCGGCGAGCTTCATGGCGGCACATCACCTCACCGACGCGACGACGCAAGCCACCGAGGCCGCGACCGCCCTCGACACGCTCGACCAAAAGATCGCGCAAACCCAGGTCGACCGCCGTCAAGCGCAGGCGCAGCTCGGCGCGATTCAAGGCGAACTCGGGACGACGCCTTCGATGATCCCGGGGCAGAGCGTCATGGCGCCGAATCCAGTCGTCGAGCAGCTGCAGCAGCAACTGAGCACGCAGGAGGTGCAGCTCGCCGATGATTCGGCGCGCTTCACGAGCCGCTATCCCGCCGTCGTCCAGTTGCGTCACCAGATCGCGGATCTCAGGGCGCGCATCGCGGCGCTGCCGCCGACGATTGCACAGTCGAACATGGCAGAGGCCAACGAAGTCGCAATCCAGTTGAAGCAACAGGCAGCGATCCTGCAGTCGCAAGTTTCGGCCGACGCCGCCGCTGTGCAAGCGATGATCAATCAGCGTCGCGCGATGCTTCCCTCATTCCAGCAGCTGCCCGCGACGACGGCCATCCTGTCCGTCCTGCAGCGCCGGGCGAAGCTCGCGCAAGACGCGTACTACGCGATGCTCCAGAAATACGATGAGCTCACCGTTGCGAAGTCGACCGCGCTCAGCGACCTTACGGTGACGCAACCGGCAGCGGCGCAGAACGCGGTGCCGACACCGAGCCTCAAGCTCGGCATCATCGCGGTCGCCCTGCTCGCACTCGGCACCGCCTTCGTGGTCGTGCTCTTGCTCGACGTCCTCGACAGCCGCATCGCGGACGAGCACGACGTCGAGCAGATCTCCGATCTTCCCGCACTCGGACGCGTCGACGACATGGCCGTTCCGCTCGTCAACGGCGACGAGTCAAAGCGGCGTCTGCGCATCGAAGCGGCTCACGACGAGATTCTCGACGCGATGCACTTCTCGGGTAGCTCCGCCCCGAAGACGATCGCAGTCCTGAGCCCGTCGCAGGGCGACGGCAAGTCGACGACGGCGGTCAATCTCGCGCTCTCTCTCGCGGAACGGGGTGGCCCGGTGCTCGTGGTCGACGCAGATCTTCGCCGCCCGGCGGTTCACCGGCTCTTGCGAGTGGCGGAGACGCCCGGCCTCGGCGACGTGTTGCGCCGTGGGCGAGCAGTCGAGGACGCCATACAGAGGACGGGCCATCCGAGTATCGACGCACTCACCTGCGGAAGCCCAGTGCGCGATCCCGTCGCAGCGCTCAGCTCGACGCAGTTGCGCCCGCTCCTGAACGGCCTCGGCCAGCGCTATAGATACATCATCGTCGACACATCGGCGCTCGGCCCGGTCCACGACGCGCTCGAAGTCGCTCGCAGCGTCGACGCCTCGCTCTTGGTCATCTGTGCCGGGCAAACGCGGACGAAGCAGCTCGCGCGCGCCCTCGATCGCCTTGCTCGCGCGAACATCGGCAGCCTCGTCGGCTACGTGCTCAACCGCGCAAAGACGACGAACGAACGCCTCGCCTACTACGCGCGAGCGTCATAGAGACGCGACGATCGCGGGTTAGTTCTCTTCGAGGCGGGTCGAGCCGCGCCAGCCGAGGAGCGTTGCAGCCATCTCGGTGCGATTTGCGGAGCCGGTTTTTGCCAGCAGGCGTTTCACGTGATCGTTGACGGTCGTCTGACTGATCGAGAGGCGCTTTGCGACCGCAGGCGTGCCGAGTCCCGAGAAGAGCAGGGCGATCACTTCGAGCTCGCGGCTCGTCAATCTGAAGCGACGCACGGCCTCACCGAGGAGCGAACGGCTCTGATACGGCTCGAGCAGCAACACGACGCCGTACTTGCGTCCGCGCTCGACGGGGACGACCCGCACGATGAGGTCCGAGAGCGGCATGAATGCGTCCTCGACGCGTTGCAGCGGGTCGCGCCAGGCGGCCGTGATCTGCCGTACGCCCTGCTCAATATCAATCGGCAAGTGCCCGCCGTTGTAGCTCCAACCGAGTCGCCGGAATCGCTTCGATCTGCTGACGAGCTCGACGGTAAGGTTCTCGTCGAGCAAGACGATCCCGGGAGCGCTGCGCGAGCGGGCGCGCTCGAGGTCGCTCACTTCGCCGCTGAAATGCGCGTGCGTTTCGAGAGCGCGCAGCACTTCGGCGCGCGCCTCGGCAAGCACGAAGCGATCGTCCAAAAGGAACTCGCCGCTTTGCGCATCGCGCAAGAGCAAGAGCGCTCCGTGACCACCCCGCTTGTCCTCGAGGTGCACTGCCAAAGCGTGGCGATAGGGTTCGGTCCGCGCAGCGGGCTCGATCACCGCCGCCGGTGCGGGCGAACCACGCCGCGCCGCGACCTCTGCCCGCACCATACCAAGGCGTTCGGGAACGACGTCGGGATCGCCGGAGAGGAACTCGCCGACAACCGCTTCATGACGGCGATACGAAAAGGCCCATGCGTCTGCTGGGACGAGAGTCGCGTAGGCACCGATGACCGCCTGCAGGCGCCGCGCTTGGGGAAAGTGGATGACGACCGATCGCAACGATGCGATCGTGTCACGTGCGGTGGTGCCGCGGTTCATAGACGCCCGCCCATCGCCCCTCATTTTAGTGGATGGCTCGTCTCGGCGTCCCGCTTGCACTATGCAATATAGGGTAAGGTTTGGTAAAGATTGGTCCTGTCGAGGGTCCGATGGTCCCGTTA
>JASHTE010000264.1 GCA_030040695.1 Vulcanimicrobiota bacterium
GCTCTGCGGCGAGCATTTGCGTGCCGTTGCTCATCCGGAATCACCGGCGCGCGTCGAGAGTGTAGGGCAGGTACTCCGCGAGCGCGGTCTCCTCGACGGCGCGTTCGGCGCACGTGACGCTACCGATGAGGAGCTGCTCCTCGTTCACACGCCCGCGTATCTTGCACTCGTGGAGCGCGAGGTCGCCGGGGCGACGCGGCCGCGGTATCTCTCGACCGGCGACGTCGTCGTCGACGAGCACTCGTATGCCGCGGCACGGCGCGCCGCCGGCGGCGCCGTCGTCGCAATGGAGCGCGCGATCGAGACGTCGAGCAGCGCCTTCGCCTTGATTCGTCCGCCGGGCCACCATGCCGAACCCGCCCGTGGAATGGGCTTCTGCATCTTCAATAACGCAGCGATTGCGGCGCGGGTCTTTCGGAAGCGCTACGGCGGGCGTGTCCTCATCGTTGACTTCGACTACCACCACGGGAACGGCACGCAGGCCGTCGCGGGAGACGGCCTTTCATACCTCTCGACGCATGCATGGCCCGCCTATCCGGGGACCGGTGCTGAAGAGACGCTTTGGCTCGGCAACGATCTCATCGTCGACGTGCCGCTCCCGGCAACCGGCGTCACGACGGAGTTCTTCACGCACACGTGGCAAAGACTGCTTCCGCCGGCGGCACAACGCGTCGAGCCTGAGCTGCTCGTGATCAGCGCGGGCTTTGACTACGTACGGGGTGATCCAGTCGGTGATCTCGGCGTCGGCGTCGAGGCGGCCTCCGTGCTCGGCGCCTGCATTGCGGAGGTTGCGGCGAACCACAGCGGCGGGCGCGTCGTCTACGTATTGGAAGGTGGTTACGCGATCGACGCGATCGCAGAGTCAATCGCGCGCATCGCGAATCCAACGTAACGGAACGGCGATCACGGCTCCCTCACGCGTGCCGTCGATGAGAGAGTCGTTGAGAATGATCGGCGAGCCGACCCTGAAGTGGACATCCTCGCGCATGCGCCCAACGATGCGCCCGCTGCGCGCGTCGATCGCCCAGAGATAGCCGCCAAGATCGCCGAAGTAGACGATACCGTCACGCGCGACGAGCCCGCCGTAGACGGCCCCCATTGTCTTGCGCTGCCACAGAACGTGCCCGGTCCTGACGTCGAGTGCGGCGAGGATCGGAGCTACCGCGCTACCGACGTAGAGGCGATCGCGGTAGATGAGCGGTATCGCCGACTCGTTTTGCGGCTGCGCAACGCCCTTCGCGTTTGCCAACGTCGTGTCCCACAGCATCCTACCGTTGGATTTGTCGAGGGCGTAGACGTGCTCGCGCGCGTATGATTGATACTGGACGACCCACCCTTCGGGCCCCGGCCGCAGCGGCTCCAAATAGTCGCCGAAGAGGCTGCTCTTCGTAGAAGCCATCGGCCCGTCGGACATTCCGCCCAGCACCGGCGAGAACGCGCGCCGCCATAGCATCTTTCCGTCGCGCGCCGAGAATGCATAGACGGTATCGGGGAAGTTCGCAGGCGCGTAGAGGCGTCCGTCGCTCCCGTCGACGATGCCTGTCATCGAGAACATCGAAGGCGTCAAGACATGCCAGCGATAGGCGCCGGTCTTCTCATCCACCGCAAGGATCGCGCCGCTGCCGTCGGCATGGATGACGTCGCCGCCGACGATCACCGGTGTCGGCATCCCCGTACCCGCTATGCCCGTGCCCCACACGTACTCGCCGTTCTCCGCATCGAGCGCGTCAATACGGTTGATCGAATAGTTCATGACGACGTAGTACGGTGGATAGTAGACGCTGCAATCACCGGTTCCAGTGCCGATGACGACGATCCCGTTCGCGTAGACGGGCTGCGACATGAGCTCGCTCTCCCCGTGGTACTGCCAGCGCAGGGCCCCCGTTGCCGCATTCAAGGCGTAGAGATGATGGTCGTTCGAATCGATGAGCACGGTGTCGCGGTAGATGACCGGCGAGGACGAGATGCCGCGCTTCCCCGCGTTGAAACGCCAGGCAAACTCGCGTGGGACGTTCGGGTTCACGACGACGACGTTCAGGCCGCCTCCGAGACGAAAGCTCGTCCATGAGTGCTCGCGGTCAGAGCGAAAAACGGTGACGCTCGGATCCGTGGGTCCGGCAACGCCCATCGCCGCCGAGTCGAAGTGCTGCCCGCATGCTGCGAGTGCAACGAGTGCGGCAGCCGGACTGCACAGGGCGACGAGTTTCATTCTAGAGAGAGACAGCGATCTTTTCCAACTCGACGCGGGTAGCGTCGCCGACGAGCGCGTAATGCAAACCGCTCTGCGACCATGCGAGGAGCACCGTCGGACCACGATCCACCCATTGACCGTGAAGAGCGCCGACAGCGAAGCTCGCTGGATGGTATCCGGTCATGTCAACCGCGGCGCCCCGTGCATTCTCGAAGAGCGAGATCGTGCGCAGTCCGTCAGAGTAGAGGACGTGGAGCGTACGGACGCCGTTTTCGTCGGCAAGATCCGCCGTTACGGCTTTGAAGCCTCTTGGCAGATACGTTGGCGTGTGCGCTGCAAAGCCACAGTGTGCGACGACGTAGCCCGGCTGTTCTGAGGGAAGGCCCCGTTCGGGTCCTAAGACGATCGGGTACCCCTTCGGCAGGTTGAAGGCCGAATCAGGAATGGTGTTGGTGAACGTGACGTCGTCGAAGCGCATCTCGGTGACGAGGGCCCCGTTCGTTGCATAGAGTTGCCGTTGCAGCATCAGGTTCGTCCTCAGATCGATCCAAAGACGCATCGTGGTGAGGCCCGTATAGCGATTGACGAGAGCAATCGTGTGGACCGTTCTTCCCGCAACATGTGCGTCCGGACCGATGACTGCCTTGTAGTTCTGCGTCAGCAGACCGAGATCGTGGCTCCAACCGAAGT
>JASHTE010000265.1 GCA_030040695.1 Vulcanimicrobiota bacterium
AACGGATGTTGCTGCGCCGGCTCTTCGGCGGCGCCGGGATTCCACTCTCCCGTCACCGTGAAGAGCCGCTGCGGCGAGGCTTGCACTGCAGTGCGCTGCATGTAGTGGTAGACGCCCCGAACGCCGCCCATCTCCTCGCCGCCTCCGGCGCGTCCCGGCCCCCCGTGAACGAGCGGCGCGAGCGGTGAGCCGTGGCCGGTCTGCTCCTTAGCACAGTCGCGATCGACGACGAGCACGCGGCCGTGAAACGGCGCAATGCCGCGAACGATCTCATCGACGGCATCGGCGCTGTAGCCGAAGACCGAGGCGCAGAGACTGCCCTCGCCGCGGTTCGCGATCGCGATCGCCTCAGCGACGCCATCGTACGGCATGAGCGTCGTCACCGGACCGAACGCCTCGACCCGGTGCACGGCGTTCGCTTCGAGCGGTCGATCGCAGCGCAACAGGATCGGCGAGATGAACGCACCGTGCGTGTCATCACCGCCGGCGACGTCGGTGTGCGCCGGATTGCCGTACACGACCCGCGCCTCGCGCGAAAGCTCCTCGACACGCGCGCGAACGTCCTCGCGCTGTGCTAGGCTGACGAGGGCGCCCATCGTCGTGCGCTCGTCGCGAGGGCTGCCGACGACGACCTTCTGCAATCTCTCGACGAGCGCGCGCTGCACGTCGTCGATATAAGCGTCCGGGACGATCGCGCGTCGAATGCACGTGCAGCGTTGACCCGCCTTCGCCGTGACCTCGCGCACGATCTCCTTCACGAAGAGATCGAACTCCACCGACCCTGGTGCGACTCCGGGCGCGAGAATGGCGGCATTGAGCGAGTCCTGCTCGGCGATGAAACGCACTGCGTTCTCGCGCACGGCCGCCCCGCTCTGCAGCTTGATCGAGGTGGAATGCGAGCCCGTGAAGGAGACGACGTCTTGACCGGTGAGGTGTCCGAGCGCGTCACCCAGGCTGCCCGCGACGAATTGCACGCTCCCTTCAGGGAAGATCTCGGAGCGCACGATTTCCTCGACGAGCGCGTAGGCTACGTACGCGGTGGGCGTTGCCGGCTTCACGAGGATCGGCATCCCCGCAATGATCGCAGGCGCGAGTTTCTCGAGCATCCCCCAGCAAGGAAAGTTGTACGCGTTGATCTGGATCGCGATGCCTTCGCGTGGCGTGAAGACGTGGCGTCCGACGAACGTTCCCGCCTTCGAGAGCGGCTCGAGAGCGCCGTCGATCGCCACGCGAGCGTTGGGCAGCTCGCGGCGTCCCTTTGACGCAAACGAAAACAACGTCATGATCCCGCCGTCGACGTCGAAGAAGCAGTCTCTCTTCGTTGCGCCGGTGTCGTAGGAGAGCTCGTACAAACGCTCTTTGCAATCGGTGAGACGGAGTGCCAAACGTTTCACCATCTCCGCACGCTCGTGAAACGTCAGTCTGCGTAGTGCGGCACCGCCGACGGCGCGCCCATAGGCGAGCACTTTTGCGAAGTCGACACCCTCACTTGAGACCTCGGCGACGACGCGCCCGTCGATCGCAGAGCGTACCTCATTGAAGCCCCCACGCGCTTCGTGCCAGCCGCCGTTGACGTAGCTGCGTACCTTCATTCGCCCGCTTTCCATTACCTACCAAATGGTAGGTTTTCCCCTATTCTACCGCTGCCCCTCCGGGGCGTCAATCGCTCCCGCGCCCTCGAAGAGAAGGTGCGACAGGGCTTGCGCGATGGCGCCCGCGGCTGTAGGCCCGCTTGGCCGATACCACTCGACGACCGAGTTGGACGTTCCGAATATTAGGCGCGTCAGCAACCCCGCATCGATGTCGGCGCGGACGCTCCCGGCGCGCTGCGCTGCCACGACGAGCTCCGCGACCTCGCGATCGAACGCGCGTCGCCGCGCCATTGCATCGCGCTCCGTCGGCGAGTTGCCCCGCACGCGAAAGAGTACGCTCACTTCGGGTAGCATGCGCATCGTCACCTCGGCTACCCGACCGACGATCGCCTCGAGGCGTTGCCGCGGCGTGCCTTGCTTTGCCGCCGGCTCGTCGAGCACCGCAAAGAGCGCAGTGAGGGCGCGATCGAGACCGTGCGCGAGCAACGCTTCCTTCCCCTGAACATGGTGATAGATACTCGCCTTCGTGATCCCAGCAACCGCCGCGATCTCATCCATCGATGTCGCGTCGTATCCACGCTCCGCGAAGAGCTTGAACGCGACATCGGTCAGCGAGTCGATGTCGTGGGGTCTCCTCGGATTGAGCCTCACTGCGGTCGCGCCGTTCGTCGCTCGCCGTCCATGGCTCGCTCCTACTGCTCCGCCTCCTCGCTCTCGCCCTCCAGGCTTCGCTCGTCGGTGGGATGCCGTCACCGCAGTGAGCCTCAATCCTCGCTCCGTTCTGAAGTTAGCGGGAGCCGATGGATAGGGCGTCGGAGCACAATGCGTCATGCCACGCCTTCGAGCTGCGGATGAAGTCTCCAACGAGATGCTCGTTGCCTTGCTGCGCAATATGCTCTTGCAACGGGCCGTTGATACGCGTGGCTTTCAGCTCAATCGTCAGGGAAAGATCGGTATCGCCATGGGCTCCGAGGGTCACGAGGCGGTGCAGGCGGGCGCGGGGATGGCGTTCGTGCGTGGACACGACGTGCTCTACCCCTACTATCGTAACACGGGTATTCTGCTCGCCTGCGGGTTCGAGCTCGCGGGCGTTTTTCGTTCGCAGTTCGCGCGTGCGACCGACACGACCGGCGGGCGATCGATCATCAACCACGTTACCGACAAGGCAAAGGGCATCGCCTCGATCTCCTCGATCATTGCTTCGCAGTGCACGCACGCGGTCGGAGCCGCCTATGCGATCCAGTATCGCGGCGAGCGGAACCGTGCGGTGCTCTGCACCTTCGGCGAAGGCGCGACGAGCGAGGGAGAGTGGCACGAGTCCGTCAACTTCGCCGCGATTCACAAGGTGCCGATCGTCTTTCTCTGCGAGAACAACCAATGGGCCATCTCGACGCACATCAGCAAACAGATGGGCAACCCTAATATTGCCGAGCGCGCCCAAGGCTACGGTTTCGAAGGCGTGCGCGTCGACGGCTTCGATCCCGTCGCGGTGTACCTCGCCGTCAAGCGCGCGCGCGAGAAGGCCGCCGCCGGCGGTGGGCCGACGCTCGTCGAAGCAGTCTGCTATCGCTTTCTCTCGCACACGACAGACGACGACGAGCGTACCTACCGCACGCGCGAAGAGGTCGCGCAGCAACGCGAAAACGACCCGGTACCGCGTTTCGAACGCCGCCTCATCGACGACGGCGTGCTTACCGCGGAGTACATCGAAGCAATGCGTCAGGAAGTGACAACGCTCGTCAACGAGACAACGGACATGGTCGAGAACGAGCCGCCTCCAGCAGCGGAGACGCTCTACACCAACGTCTATGCCGGCCCAACAGAGCCTTGGGTCTAAGCTTCTCCCCCTGCAAAGCACCTCAGTGAGGGAAGACAAAGCTTCTCAGGGTGAGGAGGCTCCGACCGACGAGCGGAGCTAGGACGGCGAGAGCGAGGAGGCGGAGCAGCAGGAGCGAGCCACGACGACGAGCGACGAACGTCTCCGAGCCCGAGAAGTTTTGTCGTCCATCGCTAGGTGCTCCTCATATATCGACGTTCATGAAGTCGTCGAACGGCGTCACTTGGTTCGGGTGGAAGTTCTTGAGATCGGTGTTGTAGATGTAGACGTCCTGGCGCACGTACTCGACGATCATCGGTAAATCGCGCGCTAACTGCGTAAAGAGGATCGCATCGTCTGCGTTGCGCTGCGTTTGGTCGTAATGCGAATAGAGCGCCCGCATTGCGGCGTCTGCGGCGTGGTTGCACCAGTGTAGATCGTTCTGGCCGTTCGGAGGAATCTGATTGCAAGCGTAGAGGAACGAGAAATCTCCGATCGGATCATCGCCCCAGGCGAAGAACGTGACATCCCATTTGCCACCGTAGACAATGCCGCCGTTCGCATACAAGCCGAAGAGCTGCGACGACTCGTAGCGTCGAATGTTCATGCCGACGCCAATCTGCTTCCACCATTGCTGGATGAGCGCGAGCATATTGTCGACGTCCTGCGATCCCGCCGAGCTTGCCGCGTCGAGCACGAGCCTGACGCCGTTCTTCTCGCGAATGCCGTCGGGGCCGGGCTTCCAACCGTCGGCATCGAGCATTTCGTTCGCTTTGGCGATGTTGAACGGCACAAAAACGATGTGAGGATCGTAGTACGGCGCCATCATCGGTCCAGGCTGCTCTTCGAGGACTCCCTCACCGTGCGCAATCTTCTGGAGCAACACGCCGCGATCGATGGCCATCTCGAGGGCATGCCGAACGATGGGATCGCTGACGGCGGGGCGGCTCACGTTAAAGTCCATGTGATTGAAGAGGTACGCGGGTTGCCGCAGATATGTGAAGCCGCCGCCCAAATGACTCATGCGAGCGAAATAGTTGCCGGGGACCGGATACCACATGTCGAGATTGTGCGACTGCAACTGCGTAAAGACGGCGTCCCGGTCCGGGATGATCTCGAAGTCGACTTCCTTCAGCTTCGGCTGTCCGCGCCAGTAGTACGGGTTCGGTACCATGACGACGTTCTGGTTGCGGTTCCATTCCTTGTACATGAACGGCCCCGCGCCGACGGGGAGCGCATTGTACGAGACGTTGTTGATATTCGGGTATTGCGCAAGGAGGTGCTTCGGCATGATGGCCGGATTCGCGTCGGCACTCGAGAAGAACACGACGACGAAGGGCGAGTACGGCCTCGAGAGATGGAGAATCACCGTGTATTTGTTCGGCTCGTCGATGTGTTTGATCAGATCGAAGCCGGTACGGCTCGTAATGTCGTTCGCCGAGTTCATGATCACGTGCTCGATCGTCCAAACGACGTCGTCGGCGTTCAGCGGCGCCCCGTCGGACCAGCGAACTCCATGGCGCACGTGATACGTAATCGTCAAGCCGTCGGGGCTGACGCCGCCGTTCTCCTTCGTGGGAACCTCGGTCGCGATCTCGGGTACCGGGAGGTTGGCGTGGTTCCACTTGACGAGCCATGCCGCCGTTAGCGACGACATCAGCTGCAGCGTCGACTCCTGGCTCAGCTCCGGATTGAGCGAGCTGATGTCTTCTGAGGTTGCGTAGCGCAGCACGTGCGGAATCGTCCAAGAATTGATCTGTCCGGAAGTGACCGTCGAGGTCGAGACGTTCGTCCGCGTGCACGCGGCGCCGGCAACGACGAGAAGGCCGGCCGCAATCGCAAGTCGCTTCATGCGGGCGACTTCGCCGTGAGTCCCCACTGCTTCCCGTTCGTCTCGGTGTCTTCGCGGGAGCAGCCCGGGAGGCGGCGAATTTCCTTTGCCTGAGCAACGAAAATGGAACCGTCTTTCTTAGCCGTGCGGGCGCCGACGCGGCATTTGCCGCTGAGATCGGGCGCATCTTGGAGGAGGACGGCCGGCGGGTAATTCTGCAGCAGTGGGATTTCGCCAACCGGAACTTCATCGAGGCGATGCATGAGGCACTGGCAGGCGGAGCTCGTGTCGTCGCGCTGCTTTCGCCGGAGTATCTCCGCAGCGACCACTGCATGGCCGAGTGGCAAAACGCGATCGCAGAGGATCCGCTCAACAGAAACGGGCGGCTCGTTCTTCTCCGTGTTGCCGAATGTGAGCCGCCGGGACTGCTCGCGGGGCTCGCGTACTGGGATCTCGTTCCAGTTCGTGAAGATCGCGGGCTGCTCAAGGAAGCCGTGCTCGAAGCGCTTCGCGAGGGGCGGCACAGCGGCGCACTCGGGCCATACTGGCGCGCTCCGCGTTCCATCATCGATACCGAAGCAATCCGTCCGACTCCGAGCTTCACCGGCCGCAGCACCGAGCTCGAGGAGCTCGGCGCGAGATTGTCCGAGCAAGGCGTTGCCGTCGTGCACGGTCTCGGGGGAACCGGGAAATCGTCGCTCGCGCGCGAGTACGCTTGGAGAAGTCGCGAGAACTA
>JASHTE010000266.1 GCA_030040695.1 Vulcanimicrobiota bacterium
TCCTCGATCGAGCCGCAGGGGGCGGTCGCCTGAGCTTCGAGGAAGGCGTCAAGCTCTATCTCGAGGCGGACCTGCACGAGCTCGGCGCAGCCGCACATGCGCGGCGGATGCAGCTCCATCCATCGAACGTCGTCACGTACGTCATCGATACGACCGTGAACTACACGAACGTCTGCAACGTGCACTGCACATTTTGCGCGTTCTTCCGACCCGAGCACCACCGCGAAGGTTATACGATGTCGCACGACGAGGTGATGGCGCGCGTGAAGCACGCCGCCGATCAAGGCGCGACGCAGATCATGATCCAGGGCGGTGTCAATCCGGAGCTCCGCATAGAGTGGTTCGAGCGGCTCTTCCAGCGCGTTCGTGCCGAGTATCCGCACGTCGATCTTCACTCGCTCTCGGTTTCGGAGATCGTGGGCCTCTCGCACGTCGAGGAGCTGCCGGTTCCAGAAGTGTTGTGCCGGCTCAAGGCGGCCGGGATGAAGTCGCTGCCGGGCGCGGGCGCGGAGATTCTCGTCGAGCGCGTGCGCAAGCGCATCTCTGCGCGCAAGGTCAAGCCGGAGGAGTGGCTCGGCGTCATGCGCGAGGCACAGCGGCTCGGCATGCCGACAACCGCGACGATGATGTTCGGCTCCATCGAGACGACGGAGGAGCGCATCGAGCACCTGCACGTCATTCGCGAACTGCAAGACGAGATGCACGGCTTCACCGCCTTCATCCCCTGGTACTACATCCCGTTCAAGACGCCGCTACGTGGAAGAGAAGCAACGGGCCTCGAGTACCTGCGCGTGCTCGCAATCTCGCGCCTCTACCTCGACAACGTGCTGCATCTGCAAGCCTCGTGGCTCACGCCGGGCCTAAAGATGGGGCAGCTCGCGCTCTTCTACGGATGCGACGACATGGGCGGGACGATCATCGAAGAGCAAGTCGTGCACGACGCGGGCAATACGAATGAAGCCTCTCGGCGCGACCTCGAAGAGGCGATCCGCGGTGCGGGATTCATCCCCGCGATTCGCGACACGTACTGGAACGTTCGCAGTGACTACGCCCTCGCAACAGCGTAACATGCCCTGGGTATACCTTGTCACGGTGAGCCCAGCGGCGAAGCATTGTCATCCCGAGCGTAGTGAGCGGAGCGAACGGAGTCGAGGGACTGCGAAAAGGCTTAGCGTCGGTCCTTCGACTCCGCTCACTACGTTCGCTACGCTCAGGATGACACGGTATGAGCGTTCGCTACGCTCAGGATGACACGGTATGAGGGTTCGCTACGCTCAGGATGACACAGTATGAGCGTTCGCTACGCTCAGGATGACACTGAGTTGATCACGCCGAGGAAGAGGAGCGCGCCCGTGTGCTCCTCGCGTATGGCAAAGACGAACGGGCGGTCGACGATGAAGTGCTGCATGTCCATGATCGCTGCCGTCGTGATCGTAACGCTGGTAGCGGCTGCGGCCGTCGTTCCCTTCTCGTAGACGTGAAGGTAGCTTTCATGTATGACCTTGCCGATCCACAAGGCCGGCGGCGATGCGTGAATCCCTGAAAAATCGGCGGAGTGGGCGAACGCGCCGCTCATTCCAAGCCCGCCGAGCACGTCGCTCAGCTCAGCGGAGTACGAAGCGGTAAAACGCGGAAGCTGAACGTCTATGTATTCGGGCGCCGCCGAACGCAGCGCTGCGTCCAACGACGGTGCGGTGAGCGTCTGCGCGAGGGCGGCCGCGCTCCCTTTCGTCGGCAGAAGAATATACGCGGCGTAGCCGCCGTTGCCGTACGGCAGGCGCAACACGCGGTACGTCGGCTCGGTGGCAACGTCGAAGCTGCCCGATCGCGACATCATGGGAACATCGCGCGTGACCCCGGCGGCGTTCGTGAACGGTGCGGCGTGGGTCACGCGAGGCTCGAACGGCGTCGTCCAGTCCCCCATGAAGGCGAGCGCGTTGGTCAGGTAGAGAAAGTCCTGCTCCTCGGTTGCCGGCACGAGCTCAGGAATCAAGCCGAGCGTATGCTCTTTCGTCCACGCGTTGATGGTCGCGGCTGCAGAGGGATCGCCGAAATGCAGCGCCTGCACGCGTGCGTCGTATGCATCGCGCAAGAGCGAGACGTAGCTCGCATTCGGTTGAACGTCTTGTCGCGTCCAAAGAGCATCCGCGATGCCGAGCTGAGCATCATGGTTGCCCTGCAGAGCGCGGATGAGCGCCTCGTTGCCCTCGGTGAGCGTATCCGCACTCGCACCGAGAACGTGAAGCATCTCGGTGCGCGTTGCGCCGCGCGCCCCCTCAGCTGCCATCGCGAGCGCGATGCCGAGGCTCAGCGGTGAGATGAAGACATTGTTATTGCCGGAGTGTGCCGCGAGTCGTTGGAGCACGGCAACGCCGAATGCATTGTAGTTTGCCGGCGGAGCCGCGCCGAGCAGCAGCACGGAGGCAGTAAGGGCGAACAAGTGTCTCATAGCGAGGACTTGATCGTGGCTCCGCCGAGAACCTCGTCGCTCTCGGGATCGAGGAGTGCCACGAGCTGCCCGGGTGCGACCGCGCGCTGCGGCGCTTCGAAATGGAGCTCGAGGCGCTCGCCTCGCAGGCGTGCATGGGCGCGCACGGGGAGTGAGCGGTAACGGATCATGGCGCGAACCGTAACGCCTGCCGGCTCCATGAAGCGCTCGGGACGAATGGCGTTGACTTCATCCGCGATCAGCCCGCACGAGAGGAGCTCTTCCTCTCGTCCGACCGTAATCGTTCCCGTCGATGCGTCGATGCGTGTGACGTAGCGCGGACCGTCACCGTCGGCGATACGCGCCCGTTGTCCGACCGTGTAGCGCGCGATGCCGGCGTGCGTACCGAGCCGCATGCCTCCTGCGTCGACGAAATCACCGGAGCGCCCTGTCGCGCTCGCGAGGAGATCCCGGTAGTCACCACCTTCGACGAAACAGATGTCCTGCGACTCGCGCTTGTCGTGCACCGGTAATCCGAGGCGACGCGCGTGAGCACGCGTCGCCGACTTGTCGAGCTCGCCGAGCGGCAGCAACAGCACCGAGAGTTGCGCGGGCGCGAGCTGCGCGAGCGCATATGCCTGATCTTTCTCGAACGCGTTGCGAAAGAGGTGAGGGCCATCGTCACAGTGTTCGATGCGTGCGTAGTGACCGGTTGCAACGTATGAGGCGCCGAGACGTCTCGCATACGCCGACAATGTCCCGAGCTTCACGAAGTTGTTGCAAGAGACGCACGGGTTCGGCGTGCGGCCGTGCGCGTACTCATCGGCGAAGCGATCGATGACGTTCCGGCGAAACGTCTCTTCGAAATCGAGCACGTAGTGCGGGATGCCCAGCCGTGCCGCGCTTGCTCGCGCATCGTCGAAGTCGTCGACACCGCAGCAGCTCTTCGCATGCGCAGGCTTCGTCGGCTCGTACATCTTCATCGTGACGCCGACGACCTCGTAGCCCATTTCCACCAGTAGGCCTGCAGCAACGGCGGAGTCGACGCCGCCGCTCATCGCGGCGACGACGCGCTTGCCTGTAGTACGTGACGAGGATAACACTACACCGAGTATAACAGAAGGAACGATGCCGGCCGTCGGTCAGCGGTTTCGAGAGGCGCGGGAGGCGCGCGGCCTCACGCTCGCGGAGGTCGCCGAGCAGATTCGTATTAGGGCCGTCTACCTCGATGCCATCGAGAAGGAGGACTGGAGCGCAATCGGAGCCCCGGTGTATATCCGGGGCTTTCTACGCACGTACGCGCGCTTTCTCGGGCTCGATGCCGAGGAGATCGTCGCCGCGTTCAACCTCGGGGAGGGAGAGCGTGGCGCCATTGTCCCGTCGCGCGGGGATATCGCCGACGTCGAGCGTGCAGGGGGGAAGCCGTCGTCTCCAGCTCTCGCCGCTGATTTGGATCGCCTCGCTCGTCGCCATCGTCCTCATCGCGTTCGTCGTCTACAACGAGCTCACACTTCCCAAGCCTGGGCAAACCATTGCTTTCCTGGCCACACCAACGCCCACACCCACGGACGCGGCGACCGCAACAGCAGGCGCGACGCCGACAGCAACTCCGAGCGCCGGCTCAAGCGCGTCGCCGAGCGCGAGCGCATCGCCGGGCGCGAGCCCGTCGCCGCTCGTGACCGATTTAACGCATGCCTTGATTCTACGGCTCAGCGGCCCGTGTTGGTTGCGCGTCACGGTTGACGGAAACAAAGCTTTAGAAGGGACGTTCCCTGCAGGAACGACGAAAGTGCTGACGGGCAAGCGCGTCGACGTCCTCGCCGGCAACGCGGGTGCGGCCGAGATCGTGCTCGACGGGAAAGATCTCGGGAAGATGGGCGCGCCCGGCGACGTGGTGGAACGGAGCTTCAGTTTATAATGCCGAGTGAATCATCGTTCGACGTTGTCTCGCGGATCGACGGCCAAGAGCTCGAGAACGCCTTGAATCAAGCCCGCCGTGAGATCGCGAACCGCTTCGACTTCAAGAACTCGAAGACGTCGATCGAGAACGACGCGAAATCGATCAC
>JASHTE010000267.1 GCA_030040695.1 Vulcanimicrobiota bacterium
GCTGCGTGTGGTTATCCTCACCGGTAAGGGCGAGAAGGCCTTTGCGGCGGGAGCCGACATCGCCGAGCTCGCGGTGCTCCAGACGGCGGTAGAGGCAAAAGTCGCAGCGAGAGCGGGGCAGGCCCTAACGAGGCAGATCGAGCGCATGCATCTGCCGGTGATCGCCGCCATCAACGGGTTCGCGCTCGGCGGCGGCTGCGAGCTTGCGATGGCGTGCGACATCCGCGTTGCAAGCAGGAGTGCGAAGCTCGGTCAACCCGAGGTCAACCTCGGGATCATGCCGGGCTACGGCGGCTCCCAACGAACCCTTCGTCTCGCTGGGCGTGCTCAAGCACTGTATCTCTGCCTGACCGGTGACCTCATCGATGCCGACGAAGCGCTACGCATCGGTCTCGTCAACCGCGTCGTTCCGCCGAGCGATCTAATGGAGGAGGCGCATCGCATTGCCGCAACGATCGCCTCGAAAGCGCCGCTCGCGATCAGCGCCTGCAAACGCGCGATCGACGCCGGAGCGAACCTCTCTCTCGACGACGCACTCGAAGTCGAAGCCGACGAGTTCGCCAAGCTCATCGAGAGCGACGACTTCAAAGAAGGCACGAGTGCGTTCCTCGAAAAGCGCGCCCCGCGGTTTCGGGGTCGCTAGCGAACGGCCGGCCTCGTCAGTTGCTTCTGCGCGTTTGCCATCGCGAGCGAGATCGCAGGGTTGAACCCCGCCCAGGTCGCGCGGATGCGTCCGCGCGGATCGATGGTCACGATCGTCGGGAAACCGTCGATCTGAAAGAATCCTTGCGAGAGCCCCTGCGGATCGAGCGCGACACCGCGTAGGTGGAGTTGCGCGGCGAACGTCGCCGCGACGTCGCGCGGCTCTCCGACGTCGATCGGAACCACATCGACGGTCGGGTGCGTCCGGGCGTAGGCTTCTACCATCGGCAGCTCTTCGCGGCACGGCTCGCACCATGACGCGTAGAAATCGAGAAAGAGCAGCTTTCCCCGTGCGCCGGTGACGCGGAACGTGCCGCCGTCGAGAAGCTCGTATGAGGCGTGCGGCGCAGGATAGGGCGACGCCGTAACAAGCATACGCGGCGCGAAGAAGATCTTCCACCCGATCGCGAGCACGATCACGACCGCAAGCAGATCCCAAATTCTGTTCAGCAGACGCATCGTTACCGGAGTCTACACCGCGAAGATCGCGGCGATTCCTTGGCCTCCGCCGATGCACGCTGAGGCGATGCCGTAGCCTCCGCCGCGCCGGCGCAACTCGTGGAGAACCGTCAGCGCGAGCCGCGCGCCGGAAGCGCCAAGCGGGTGACCGAGCGCGATCGCGCCTCCGTGCGGATTGAAGCTCTCCGACGCCGCGTCGCACGCGAGCTCGCGCGTGCACGCAAGCACCTGCGGAGCAAACGCCTCATTGATCTCGGTGACGTTCACATCCCTCATCGCAATGTCCGCTCGCATAAGTGCCCGCGGGATCGCCCGCGCGGGACCAAGCCCCATGACATCCGGATCGGCGCCGACGACGGCGGCATCGACGAGTCGCCCGATCCACTCGATACCGTCTTCTCGCGCCTGCCCGGCGGTCGTGAGTACCAGCGCCGCAGCACCGTCGCTGATGCCGCTCGCATTCCCCGCAGTCACGACGCCGCTCGGCTTGAAGCGTGGCCGCAGCGCTCCCAGTCGTTCCATCGTCAGTCCGGTGCGCGGGCCCTCATCGCGATCGACGATCACCTCCCCTCCCTTCGGCCCAGGCGCCTTCACGGCCACGATCTCCTCGGCGAAGATTCCCGAGTTCTGTGCTGCGACCGCGCGCGCTTGGCTTTGCAGCGCGAACGCGTCACATGCTTCCCGCGTCAAATCGTAGCGCAGCGCGAGATTCTCCGCGGTGATCGCCATCGGCATACCGTTGTAAGAATCCGTCAGCGCCTCCCAGAGCGAGTCTTCAAACCGCACGTCCTCGCCAAAGTGAAAACCCTTGCGTGCCCCGCGTACGACGTGCGGCGCCTGGCTCATCGACTCGGTGCCGCCGGCGAGCGCATAGCGTGTTTGGCCGAGTCGAAGCGAGAATGCAGCCGAGAGAATCGCTTGCAAGCCAGAGCCGCAGAGCCGATTGACGATGAGCGCCGGTGTCTCGATCGGCAGGCCGGCGCGCAACGCGACGTGCCGCGCAAGATAAATTGCGTCTGCACTCGACTGAACGACGTTCCCGAACACGACATCGTCGATGTGTTCCTTCGCGACGCCCGAACGTGCAACGGCCGCCTCGGCCGCGCAGAGCCCGAGATCCGTCGCGCTCAGACCTGAAAGAACGCCGCCGAAATTCCCGAAGGGCGTGCGTGCTCCTGCGATGATCACCACATCGGCATCGAGAACCGTCATCTCTAAACTATTCGTGCCTCTGCAGCGCCTTCCGGCAGGCGCCCCCGACGTTTCCCCCTAAGAGTTCCTCCTAGGAAAGCTGCATGCCATTTTCACGTCCCGCCGCCATCACGCTCGATGCCCGGTCGCTCTCAGCTGCGACGCGCACGGAGCACATTCTCGAGGGCTTCGACAAGCTCCAGCTCGGCAGCATCATGGAGATCGTGGAGGAGAGCGATCCCCGCGCTCTGCGCAACGAAATGATGCAGCTGCGTCCAGGCCGTTTCTCGTGGGATGCACGTAACTTCGGCGGCAATCGTTGGACGGTGCGCCTCGAGCGCATCGACGAGAACGCGGATATGGAATCGTTCCTGCAGCGCGTGCCGCCGTTTTCTACCGCCAAGGCGGCAACGATCGCAGACCTAACGGCGCAAGCCGCGGAGCGGTCGTACGAAGCGGGCGATACGATCTTCGATGAAGGCGAAGTGTGGCCGTACCTGGGGATCGTGCGCAGCGGTAAGGTGATCTATACGCTGCTCTCACCCGACGGCAAAACGCATACGATCGGCGAGCGACTCACGCACGACACGATGAACGAGAGCGGCACGTTCGACGGCGGCGGAGCGACGACGCGGGCCGAAGCATTGACGGCAGTGACGCTGTTGACGATCCCCAGTGAGGCGATCGTGCACGCCTGCCGGAACGATGCGGAGCTCGCTCTCGGTTTCCTCGTCGCTGCCTCACAGGCTCGCCGTCGCTCCATCGATACGATCGCGGATCTCGCGTTTGCGCATGTCCTCCAGCGCGTTGCGAAGTTCTTGCTCGGCTACGCGCGCGCTTCGGTCGGCATGACGCGCGGGCTCCCCGGCGTCGAACATCTTTCGCAAGCCCAGATCGCCGCTGCGGCGGGCACCGTGCGCGACATGGCCGCACGTGCCCTCTTACGGCTGAAGAACGCAGGCGCCGTCGAGCTCGACCGCGGCCGTGTCAAGGCGATCGACCGCGCGAGGCTCGAAGCCTTCGCGCACAACGTCCAAGCGCCGCCGGTCTAGCTTTCGACCGTTTCGAGTGCTGCGGTGTCGGCTTGGACCGGCGCGGCGTCACTCTCGAAGGCGGCGCGTTTGCTCTTCGCCGCGGCGTCGGCGAGCTGCGTCGCATTGCTCGTCGTCGTTGCCTGCGCCGCAAGCGTATCACGTCCTTTGCGAACCGCGCCGAGCGCCCCTGAGAGCCGAGCCTCCATCTCCGCCAGCACCGATCCGGCATAGTGATCGGCTCCCTCGCGCACCTTCTGCGCGCGCTGCTCGGCGTCACGAAGAATCGCGTCGGCCGTACGTCGAGCGCGGTGCACGAGCTCGTGCTGATCGAGCATCTCCTCATGCTTCGTCGCTGCATCGTCCACAAGCGCCTGCGCCTTCTCCTGTGCCGCGCGCAACATGCGCTCGTGGTCTTTCGTGATGATTTTCGCGCGTCCGACCTCCTCGGGAAGCGTCGCGCGAATCTTCTCGACGAACTCGCTCAATCGTTCCTCGGAGAGTATCCGATACCCGGCGGGTAGCCACGTGCCCTCCCGCACGTAGGCTTCCAACTTGTCCAAGACGCGATAGACCGACATGAATGAACCTCCGTTATGTCGAGCGATGTGTGCCGGCGCGCCGCGCAGCCATGATGCGCAGAGCCGGCTCCGGGACGAGTGCGGCAACGTCGCCGCCGAGAAAGAAGACCTCTTTGACGATGCTGGAGCTCACGAACGAATACTTCTGGTCCGACATGAGGAAAAACGTGTCGACGCCGGAGAGCGACCGGTTCATGAGCGCCGTCGACATCTCACTTTCGAAGTCGGAGACGGCTCGTAGGCCCTTTACGATGACGTCTGCCTCTATCTCCTTGACGTAGTCTGCAAGGAGGCCGCGAAAATGTGTGACTGTAACGTTGGGAAGATGCGTCGTGCACTCTCTCAACATCGCCTCGCGCTCCTCGAGCGAAAACATGGGCCCACGCTTCTGCGGATTCACGACGACTGCCACGGTCACCCACCCGAAGCATTTCGCCGCGCGCTCGATGACGTCGAGGTGGCCGTTCGTCGGTGGATCGAACGAGCCGGGGAGAACCGCGTTCGTCGCAACCGTGGCGCGGCCGTTACGCTTCACGAGGCGTCCGGAGCGAAGAAGGCCAACGCAACATCGCCGTAGACTTCCTCGCGCGCCGAGCGATACCCCGGTATCGCCGGAAGAATTCGGCGCGCGGCGTGTTCGTACACAACCACCGCCTCGGGCGCAAGCAGCGTTCGTTCCCGCAACAAGGCGAAGAGCTGCAACGGCACGTCTCCCGCATACGGTGGGTCGAGATAGACGATATCGAAAGGGCCCTCCAGGCGATAGAGCGCGCGATCCGCCGGCGCTGCGACGACGCTCATGACGTCGCCGATCTCGAGTTGCTCGACGGCCTCCTCGATCGTGCGCGCGATGGCACGATCGGCCTCGACGGCAACGACGCGCGCAGCCCCGCGCGATGCGGCCTCGATCCCGATCGCGCCGGTGCCTGCGAAGAGATCGAGGACGCTCGCGCCCTCGACCCGATGCATAAGAATCGAGAAGAGCGCCTCCTTCACGCGCCCGGGCGTCGGGCGCACCGCGCTCGACTTCGGCGAGCGCAGTTTGCGGCTGCCAAGTTGACCTCCGGTGATCTTCGGCATCAGCGTGGCACCGCCACCGCGTCGAGCCGCACAACGTCGGCGATGTTGGTGAGCACGACGTCGGGCGGCGAGAGCTCGGCTGGGTACTTGCGAGCTTCGCTGTTGTACCACGCGGTTCTGAGTCCGGCACTCTTTGCGCCGACGACGTCGGCACGCGGATTGTCGCCGACGTACCATACGCACTCTGCCGGAAGGCCGAGCCGCTCGACGAGCGCGAGAAACGCGCGCGGGTCCGGCTTCGCCGCACCTATTTCGGCGCTCGCGAGCACGGGGCCGTCGAAGCCCGCGCGCTCGGCCTTGCGCTGCTGTAAAGGATTCCAACCGTTGCTCAGGACTGCGGTCGGGACCCCTTGCTCACGCAGCTCGCCGAGCATTCGCGCAGCACCGGGAATCGGAACGACGACATGACCGACAAGCGAGAGCACGATCTCTCGAAAGTGATCGACGAAGGGCTCCGAGCGCTCGACACCTCTCTCACGCACGAATCTGCGGACCGCCTCCTCGATCGTGAAGGCACCGGAACGCTGCCGTTCGAGGAGCGTGTCGATCGCGTTGGTCTCTTGATCGAGCGTGCCGAGCGGCGCTCCCCCATCGGCATCGACGCGGGCAAGCAGACGCAGAAAGCCGATCCGCTCGATCTTGTTGTCGATTGCGAGCGTGTGATCGATGTCGAACGCGATTGCGCAGAGAGCCATCGTTCGCAAGCCTAGGTAGGCCCCGGACCGGTTACGACGCGCACGAAATCGACGGGCGAAATCCATTTCACGAGAGCGGCCCGCACGTTCGAGGGCGTTGCGCTCAGCTCCCTTTCTGCGTCGATATCGCCCTGATTGAGAGGCAGGCCGAACAAAGCGTCATTCAGCAGCTCGCCACCGATACCGTCGAAGCTCTCGTCGGACAGGACGGCATCGCTCATGAGCATCGACTTTGCTCGACCGAGGCGCTCCGACGAGATATCACCCCGCTCGAGCTCTTCGAGATCGCGCAACGCCAGTTGCTGCGCCACGATGATATTGTCCGGATCGCAGGCGTAGGTGATGCTGAATACCGAGCGGTTCTTTACGGAGGCGAGCCCCGATGAGGCGTCATAGACGTAGCCGTGCCTCACGCGAAGGTCATCGATCAGCAGCGAGCCGAAGCCGCCGCCGCCGAGGATGTTGTTGGCAACCTGGAGGAGCGCCCAGCCGGAGTCTGCGCGCCGCACATCGACGACTTGCGCCAGCTCAACACTAGACTGCACGCGCGAAGGATCGGGGACGGTCACACTGGCCGTCCCGTTTTTCGGAGCCGGCGGCGCGTCGACGTCCGGTTTTGGGCCGTGTGATGTCCAGCCCGCAAAATACCTCTCGAACGTTGCTCGCGCTCGCGCAGGACTAACGTTACCGATGACGATGACGCTCGTCATATCCGGCCGATAGACGTTCGCGTAATATGCTCTGACGTCGTCGAGCGTTACCGAACCAGCCGTTTGCGGTGTGGCGTAACGCTGCATCGGATCGTTCGAGGGATAGAGCGCCTCGTGCAGTGCGACATCGGCGAGGTGATCGGGCGAGGTCATCTCGCCCGTCAGCTCTCCCACCTCCTGTCGCTTGACAATCTCAAATGCGTTTGCCGGAAATGCGGGATGCAACTCCTCGTCAGCGAGCAGCTGCACGCCGCGATCGAAGTGCCCGGCGACCACTTGTAACGAGAAGGGAATCCCCGCGGTCACTTCGGCGGCGATCGCATCGAGTTGCTCGCGAAGCTGGATCCGATCGTAGTGCGTCGTTCCGAACTCGAAGAGGCTCGAGGTGATATCCCCGATACCTTGCTTGTCGGGCGGTGCCTGAACGTGCTCGCTGCTCGTAATGCCTCCAAGCACCTCGACGGTGTCACTCACTCGCTCCGGAATCACGATAAGGTGCATCCCGTTGCGCAGCGTCATCGAGACAGGGTGCACGACGTGCGGCGGCGGCTCGATGTGCGCGAACGCCTGTCGCGCCCATGCCGGCAGAGGCTCGGCCTCCTGAGGCGTGAAGGTGTTGTTCTCGGGCATCGGCCCTCCGCCGCCCCCTCGGACGCTGCCACCATTCTTCGGAACGGCGAATGCGACGATCGCCTTTGCCGGATTCACGTACTCACGAAAGACGCGGTTGACGTCGGCGACCGTGACGCGCTCCATTGCCGCCAGCAGCACTCCCGGCGAGCGTTCGCCGCGTGCGGCGACGGCATCGCTCCAGGAGAGCGCTAGATCTTGAATGGAGTTCGCGTCGAACTCATCGTCGGCGATCGCGCGCTGCTTGGCAACCTCCACTAGCTTCGGCGGCAAGCCGCTGCGCCGATACGCCTCCAAAACGGCGCGGAGGTCCGCGGCTGCACGCTCTACGTTCGCCGTCACCGGCACAATTGAAAACGCCCCGCTTGCCGTCGCGTACGGATGCGCCTCGATGTCTTCAAATCCGCTGTAGAGCGACCTACCGGAGGCCACCAAGCCGTAGAGATTCGAGCGCTGGTTGTTCAGCACGTCCTCCAGGATCTGGGCAGCGGCGTAATCGTCGTCTCTCCATCCAGGAAGACGAAACGCCATAGCAACCAGCGAGATCGGTTCGTCGCTCGCAACGTGATAGGTTGCCGCGGTCATCGGATGCACGACGACATTGGGCTGCGACGGGAGCGTTGCCGCCGGAATGCTTCCGAAGTATTTTGCGACCAGCCGGATCGTCGACGGACCGTCCACATCTCCGGCGATCACGTAGACGGCGTTATTTGGATGATACCACGCTCGGTAGAAGCCTCGCAGGACATGCGCGTTGATTCGATTGTTGAACGAGAAGAGCGTCCCGAGGGTGTCCTTCGCATACGGTGTACCCTTGAAGATCGCGGGCAGGATCGTCCGCTCGAACAGCTTTCCGATGGGAAAACTGTCGTCTTGCGTTACCTCCTGCTTGATCGCGCTGCTCTCAGCTGCCCATCCCGACTGTGAGATGGTCGCGTTGCGCGCTCGGTCGGCCTCGAGTCGAATCGCGACGCCCAGGTA
Source organism: Vulcanimicrobiota bacterium (assembly GCA_030040695.1). Lineage (GTDB taxonomy): Bacteria > Vulcanimicrobiota > Vulcanimicrobiia > Vulcanimicrobiales > Vulcanimicrobiaceae > Tyrphobacter. Next base: position 8,061 of record JASHTE010000267.1, read on the forward strand.
CTGCACCGGCACCGAGAAGTAGAACTGCGTCGTTTCGGCTTGCGTGTCGGCATCGTAACGCCCGCCCATGAGTTGACCGATCTCGAAGAGCTGCGTCTGTGAAATATCTGAGGTGCCCCGAAACATCATGTGTTCGAGTGCGTGCGCCTCACCCGGAAACTGCTCCTCATTCGAACCGACTCGGTAGTTCATGACGGCTGTAACGACCGGCGCAAGCGGATCGTGAACGACGACCACTTGCAGGCCGTTCGCCAAGGTCGCGCGCGTGACGATCGGCGCGGCAGCGCCGCGCGCGGCGAGCAACCCCATCGCGAGCATGCACCAAGGGAGGAAGAGCCGGATCCTGTGCATGCCCCGGCTTTCAACCGCCGGAGCGGCGCACCCCTTTACGACGAGCTGATCAGCCCACGCAGCGAGGGCGTCGCGGCAAGCGCTGCGCGCAATCCGCCGTTATCGGGCGCGTGCAGCAGAGGATCGTCACGCAGAAGCGCTTCAGCTGTGTTGCGCGCCTGCCGGTAGACGGCGAAGTCCCGCGCAACATCCCCCAGGCGCAACTCGCTCCACCCCGATTGCGCCGTGCCGGAAAGCTCGCCGGAGCCGCGCATCGCAAGGTCGGCATCAGCCACCTCGAAACCATCGTTCGTCTGCGTCAGCACCGTGAGGCGCTTTGAATCGTCCGCGCCGTCGGGATAGACGAGCACGCAGTACGACTGCGCGGCTCCGCGCCCGACGCGACCGCGCAATTGATGAAGCTGAGCAAGGCCGTAACGATGGGCGTCGAGCACCACCATGAGGCTCGCGTTCGGCACGTCAACGCCGACCTCAATGACCGTCGTCGCGATGAGAACGTCGATCTCTCCTCCCGCGAAGGCCTTCATGACCCCCTCCTTCTCCCGAGGCGCGAGCCTCCCGTGGACGAGTCCGAGCCGAAGATCGGC
>JASHTE010000268.1 GCA_030040695.1 Vulcanimicrobiota bacterium
GATCGCGCGCGTCGTCATTCGCACGAAGGAATACCTCGCAGCGCTCAAGCCGTCAGGTCACGCGCTCGTGCTCGATCTCATGCGTTGGTCGAACGAAGTCGTCGACGCGTCGTCGCTCGATCTTCCCGAGCGAGAGAAGGTTCCACCGAGCGAGATGCGCATGGCGAAGATGCTCGTCGATTCGATGACGGTCGACGAGTTCGAGCCGGAGAAATTCCCGAATCGGTACCGTGAGGAATTGCTCGCGATCATCAATGCCCGCGTCTCCGGCAGAGAGCTGCCGAAGGTGAAGAAAGCGGCACCGTCGCGTGGGAAGGTGGTTAACCTCATGGACGTACTCGAGCGGAGTCTCAAACAGCGCGGCGAGAAGGAGACGAAACCACGCGGCAAACGCGGCGCCGCCTAAGCGGCCGACGCGTCAGTGCTTCCGCGGTACGTGGCGGCGAGCCCCATGAGGAGGCACGCGAGAACGCAGAGCGCCGGCTCCACGCCGGCCGCAGCGGCACCCAGCGCGCCGAGCAGACCGGTGGAGATCGGCGGGGAGATGATTCCCGAGAGCGAGTCGAGCGAGGAACCGACGCTCAACACCGTTCCCTGCTCGCGATCGTCGACCGCGTTGCTAATGATTGCGGTGATACCGTTCTGCGAGAGCGCGGAGCCGAACGCGAAGAGCACCATGGCGCCCGCCATAGCTGCGACACTGTGCACGAACGCGAGCGCGACGAAGGAGAGGAACAGGGTTGCAAGCCCGAGATTTGACATTCGCCGGTCGCCGGTTCTCTTGGAGACCCCGCCGACGGCGCCCGCGTTCATGACGACGCTCACGATCGCAAACGCCGCAAAGAAGAAGTCCGTTCGCGTCAACGTGAAGGAGAGTTGGCGCTGAAGGTAGAGTGCGATCACCGCGTACCAGCCGTATAAGCCGAGCGAGAGCGCCAAGCGCTGCAGAAGAGCACGAGCGATGACGGGCTGGCGAAATGAGAGCAGAGCTTTGCGCAAACCGACGATTTCGTGTTCACCACGGCGTCGCGACTCGGGCACGAAGGCGATCGTCAGGAGCAGCGTGAGCAGCTGCAAAGCGGCGGCAGTGAGGAAAGGCGCTTTGAAGCCATAGTGAGCGAAGAGCAGTCCGCCGATGGCCGGCCCGAAGACCATGCCCGCGCCGAACGTCGCGCCGATCATGGCGAATGCGCGGGCGCGCTCCTTCGGCGCCACAAGATCGGCTACGTATGCCTGCGTGATGCCGATGTTTCCCCCGGAGACGCCTTCGACGATGCGCGCTACGAAGACCCAGGTGATGTTCGATGAGAACGCGAGCATCGTCCAGCCGATCGTTGCGCCGATCTGGCTCGTGATGAGCACGAACTTGCGCCCGATGTGGTCGGAGATGTTCCCCCAGAGTGGTGCCGAGAGCAGCTGACAGAGCGAGAACGTCGCGAAGAGTAGACCGACGACGAAAGGTTTCGCGCCGAAATGCGTCACGAAGTACGGCAGCATCGGAATCAGCATGCTGAAGCCGATGATATCGACGAACGTGATACCGAGAATCGGTATCAGCCGTCGCATACGGCCACTAGTTCGGCGATTCTACGAGACGGACGGTGACGCTCAAGCGCTCTCTCTTGCGCAGGACTTCGAGCGTGTAGGTGCGGCCGATATCGATTGACGTGAGTGCTTTGTGCAGCTCGTCGACGCCGAACAAGCGCGTGCGATCGATGCTGACGATGACGTCGCCTTCGGCGAGGCGGGCTTTGTCGGCGGGGCTGTTCGGTTCGACGGAGACGACGAGCACGCCACGCGGATCGTTCAGGCGGAAGCGCTTCATCACCGCCGGTGCCAGTGCCACGTCGGCGCCCGCGATGCCGAGATACCCGCGGCGGACGCGTCCGTCGCGGATGAGCAAGCCGGCGACGAACGTCGCCGTGTTGATCGCGATCGCGAAGCAGAGGCCTTGCCCGGGAAGAATCGCAGTGTTCACGCCGATGACGTCGCCGAACGCGGTGACGAGCGGCCCACCGGAATTTCCGGGGTTGAGCGCGGCATCGGTTTGGATGACGTTGTCGATGAGACGTCCGGACTGCGATCGCAGCGACCTCCCGAGTGCGCTCACCACCCCAGCGGTGACGCTCGTCGCGAGACCATACGGATTTCCGACCGCGACGACGAGCTGCCCGGGACGCAGCGTCGAGGAATCGCCGAGCTGCGCGGCTGCAAGATCGCGCGCGTCGATACGCAACACCGCGAGGTCGGTATGCGGGTCCTCGCCGACGTGCTGTGCTTCGTAGTCGCGGCCGTCGAGCAGCGAGACGCTGATGTGATCGGCCCCTTGAACGACGTGGCTGTTCGTCAAGACGAAGCCGTCGTGTGTGAAGACGAAACCGCTGCCGTTTGCAACGCGGTGCCCTGCGCCCACCTCGATCGCGACGACGGCGGGGCTCACCCGCTCGGCGGCGGTCGTAACCGCGCGCGAATAAGGATCGAGCTCCCGCGAGAAGGCGGTGCGGGAGAGCGGGAGGACTACGCCTTTCGTCGTTCGGTGCATGCGCGAACGCTTGAAACCGAGGACCATAGGCAGGGTTTCAGGGCGAGCCTCCGAGGCAACCTCCTACGGTTGCCTAGAGGCAGGGCCGCTTCCCGGCGAGCCGAATGCGAGGCGGTCCCGCTCTACGCCCAGATGGCGGAATTGGTAGACGCGCTGGTTTCAGGTACCAGTGGTGGCAACACCGTGGGGGTTCGAGTCCCTTTCTGGGCATTGGGGGCATCGGGGTTCATTGGGCCATTGCGTGAGTATCACAACAAATCGCACTTGCGGTGACATAGGCCCCGATTTGTGGTGATGTGAGCGCTTGTCGTCTCCGTAACGTAAAATCCCTAGCCTAGAGGTTTACCACTGCATCTACCGGTCGCTGAACTTCTCTGCCCTGCTGGGGCCTCGCCCATAGCACCGGTCACATTTCCACGGGTTCAACCACGGAACTGCTGTATTCGGTAACCTAGTAGTGCAGCCGATAGGAT
>JASHTE010000269.1 GCA_030040695.1 Vulcanimicrobiota bacterium
CTAGAGTCGGCGCCTACGATACCAGCGGGAAAACGCACGCGATAGAGCTTGTCGTTCACCTCGACCTCGATCGCGCCGTCACTCGCTTGCCCGGCCAACTCGTTGGCCGCGTTTACCCTGGGCGCGCGAAGCGCAGTCGGAGGGCTGGGAACAAGCGAAGCGGCAAAAGCTTCCAATGTCGCCGTGCCGAAGCTTCCGTCGATGACGGACTCGTGATCGCAAAGAGCGCGTAGAATGCTCAGGGTCGTCGGCACGCCTTCGATCGTGAACTCGTCGATGGCGCGGCGAAATCGCGCGATTGCCTGCGGGCGCGTCGGCGCCCAGACGATGAGTTTCGCAATCAACGAGTCGTAGTCCGCAGAGATCGTGATGCCGGAATAGGCGGCGGAGTCTACGCGCACGCCGAGGCCGCCCGGCTCTCGATACGACGTGATCGTTCCCGGCGCCGGTTGGAAGCTGCGCGCCGGGTCTTCGGCGTTCACTCGGCCCTCGATCGCGAAGCCGGAAAAGTGAATCGCCTCCTGCCCGAACCCGAGCGGCTCGCCCGCCGCAACGCGAATCTGCTCACGAACGAGGTCGATGCCCGCGATCATCTCCGTGACCGTGTGCTCGACTTGTATGCGCGTGTTCATTTCGAGGAAGTAGAAGGCGTCGCCGGCAACGAGAAACTCGATCGTGCCGACGGAGTCATAGCCGATCGAGCGCGCCGCGTGAATACCTGCTTCGCGCATTCCGCTGCGCACCGAAGCATGAATCTGTGCAGGCGCCTCCTCCCAGATCTTTTGGTGGCGTCGCTGCAACGAACAGTCACGCTCGCCGACATGGAGCACGGCGCCGTGCTTGTCCGCGAGAATCTGCAGCTCAACGTGTTTGGGATTCTCTAGGTAGCGCTCTGCATAGATCGTTCCGTCCTTGAAGTACGCTTCGGCTTCGCGCGTTGCGGTCGAAAAGGCGGAATCGATCTCATCAAGCGTACGCGCGACCTTCAGGCCCTTTCCGCCGCCGCCTCCCGAGGCTTTCAGCGCGAGCGGAAGACCGTAGCGTTCGGCTGCGACGCGCGCGGCTGCCGCGTCGGGAATCGCCTCGGTGCCGCCCGGAACGAAGGGAACTTTGGCAGCCTCCATTGCGCGGCGCGCGCGCAGCTTGTCACCCATAGCTTCGATCGCGTCGGGGTGGGGGCCGATCCACATCAGACCACCGGCGATCACGGAGCGCGCAAACCCCGCATTCTCGGCGAGGAATCCGTAGCCGGGATGCACTGCATCCGCCCGTGCGCGCAGACCGATTTCGACCAAACGCTCCACGCTCAAGTAGCTCTGCGCCGGCGGCGTCGGACCGAGCAGATACGCCTCGTCGGCCATTCGCACGTGCAGCGCATCGCGATCCGCTTCCGAGTAGACCGCGACGCACGCGATTCCCATCTCGTGCGCCGTGCGGATGACGCGAACCGCGATCTCCCCGCGATTCGCTATGAGGATCTTGCGGAACATTACTCTTCGAGTATGCTCTCGCGCATAGCGCGTCGCCACGCAACCCCCGCCCGGGGACGCTCACTTTTCGCCTCCTGCGAAAAGCTCGCTCGCCTCGTCGTCGCTCCCGCCGTCGTAGCTCCGCTCCTCCTCACGCGCCCCGCACGGGGATGGAGCTCGTGACCGTCTCCAAGCAACGCCTCGAGGGCGGCTACAATTGCGGCAGTCTCATCCGAGCTCGGAGCCGGGCCTTCGAATGAGAGTGACTCCGCGGCGATCCTATCCAAGGTCGGGTGGGAACATGCCCATTGAATGGAAGCCTGCGTCGACGAAGTGCACGTCGCCGGTGACGGCCGACGAGAGATCGGAGGCGAGGAAGACGGCCATGTTGCCGACGTCCTCGGTGCTGACATTGCGATGCAGCGGCGCAACTTTCGGAACGAGGTCGAGAATTTTCGTGAAGCCGCCGACCTGACGCGCACTGGCGGTCTTGATCGGCCCCGCGGAGATGCCGTTGACGCGAATTCCACGGTCGCCGAGATCGTAGGCGAGGTAACGGATCTCGGACTCGAGTGCCGCCTTCGCGATGCCCATGAGGTTGTAGTTGGGAACGATGCGCGTTGCGCCAAGATAGGTGAGCGCAATGACGGAGGCGCGATCGGCGAAGCGGTCGCGCAACGCGGAGACGAGCGCAACGAGCGAGAATGCCGAGACGTCGAGTGCGAGTGCAAAACCCGAGCGCGAGGTGTCGTAGACCTTGCCGGCAAGGTCTTCCTTATTCGCAAAGGCGATCGAGTGCACGAGGATGTCGATCGATCCGAGTCTCTCCGGAATTGTCTCCGCAAGTGCGCTGAGCGACGCGTCGCTCGAGACGTCGCATTCAATTGTCGACGTCCCACCGAGCTCGGCGGCGAGTTTCTCGACCTCATCCCGAACGCGCTCTCCTTGGTACGTCAAGGCAAGGCGGGCGCCGTGGCCGTGAAGGGCGCGCGCAACGCCTGTGGCGATCGACCAGCGATTCGCGACGCCGGTAACCATTGCGCGCTTGCCTTCGAGCAATTTCATAACGCTGCCTGAAGATAGGTGAAGTGCGCCTCTTGGCAGGCGTTGATCGCCATGACTCCCGCCGGCACGGCCATCGCGCCCGGGACGAGGCTTGCGAGCAACCGCCCGTGGAGCGCGTCGCTGCTCTCGCGCAACGCGCCCGCAAGGCCATCCGCGAGGCCGAGCAGCGCATTGTTGCAGACGAAGAAGTGGCAGCCGCGCGATGCGAGCGCCTCGATCGACGTGTCGTCCTCCAAGCGCGTATTCTTCTGGCGGCGCAAGTAAGGATTGCCGCTCCCGGCTTTGACATGCGTCGCCTCGAGATCGGAGCGCAAGTACGTCGAGAGGTGCGGCATGGCCGGAATGAGCAGCTCGTTCCACGCTCCGTCGTTCAACCCAAGCATCGCACCGGCTGCATGGTAGAAAACGCCGACCTCGTGCACCGTACCGGGCCCCTCGCCGAGGTCGAACTCATAGGCATACATCGTCGAGGTCATGGCGTCCAAGGCGAGTCCGCCCGCGGTCTTCGTGGACGCGCAGCACTGCCGGTGACGAGCCGGTTTGGAGAGAATCTCGTCGAAACGCGTCTCGTCGAAGTGGAAGGCTGTCGACGAGGGGTCGCGCATCACGCGCTGCGGCGGGATAGCGCAGCCGAGGGTCGCCGGAAAGAGCGCCGTACCGACGCTCGCTGCGAGAAGCTGCTTGCGGCTCAGACTCACGTGACCTCCTATACGATCATAGCGGGATGTTACCGTGCTTGCGCTTCGGCCGCTCTACGCGCTTGTTCTCGAGCATGCGCAACGCGGTTGCGACAACCGGACGCGTGCGGCGAGCCTCGATGACGTCGTCGACGTAGCCGCGCTGCGCCGCGATGTATGGGTTCGCAAAGCGCTGCGTGTACTCGTCGATGAGTTGCTGCATCTTCGCCTGAGGGTCCTTCGCAGCCGCAATCTCGCGGC
>JASHTE010000270.1 GCA_030040695.1 Vulcanimicrobiota bacterium
GCAGAGACCGGATGGAGCCCGGTGACGAATATTCCGAGCGCGATCAGTCCGACGATCGCGACGATCTTCAACGCCATGAACGCGTTCTGTGTCGAGGCGCCGGCACGAACGCCGAGCAGGTTGATGACGGTGAAAGCCGCAATGGCGAGGGCTGCAAGCAGCCGCACATCCGCATTGATGCCGGTGAGCGGCGCGAAGTACGTCGCGAAGGTGACGGCGGCCGCGGCCGATCCTCCGCTCTGCGAGACGAGCAAGAGCGTCCACCCGTATGCGAAGGCGAGTACGGGGTGGAGCGCGTCGCGCAGGTACGAGTAAAAGCCGCCGTCGTTCGGGCGGCGCGCGGCGAGCTCGGCGAACAGAAATGCTCCGAGCAGCGCGACGATACCGCCTGCAATCCAAGCGAGCATGATGAGCCGGCTCGTATGTGCGAGCCTGGCAACCGTCGAGGGCGTCATGAAAATGCCCGAACCGATGATGCCGCCCATCACGATGAGGGCGGCATCTCTCGTTCCGAGGCGTCGCAGGAGCTGTGCGCGAAAGCCTGTGGACATGCTCGAACTTCTCGCTCTCCTTGCTATACTCAGCCCGCTTGCAGTCGCCCAGGCTGCGCCGCCGCCCGTTGCGCCTCCCGCGCCGCCGGGCTCCGAAACGCTCAACGCCGGACCATGCCTCGATTCACCTCGTTCGGTTCCGCATGTCCTGCAAGAACCGGTCGTCCGAGAGATGCAGATCGTTCGCATCGATCGCCTCATCTCCACGTACACCCTTACGTACGGCGACACGATCGGCTTTCTCTACACGACGGCAGACGGCAGTACGTGGCTCGGACAGCGCATGCCGGACTACATGTCGGCCTCCGACGCGCGACAGATCAATCACGTGCTGGCGGCGACGCGCCTCTCGCCGGTCGAGCCGAACGCCTTTCCGCCCACGATGCGTTACGGCGTACCGGTGCGAGCGCAGCAGTTCTTCCGCGTGCAGATTCCAGCCCGTGCGCTCGACCCGTTGCACATCGATCTCAATGAGTGCGTCGCGTGGCCGCAAGGGCGCCAGCTCCCGGATCCGAGCTTTTAGAGATCCCGCAGGAAACGCATGATCTCGCGAACGGTTGGTTTTGAGCCAAACGCCGACGTCTTCATCGACGAAGAACATGCCACGGTCGTCGTAACGGTCGAGATCGCAGGCGCCGACGCCGAGAGCCTACGCGTCGAGATGAACGACGAATACCACCTCGTCATCTCTGGGCGGCGCCCGCGCAGCGGCCATTCCGGTGCCGGGTCGTTCGTCCAGAAGGAGATAGCCTTCGGCGATTTCGCGAAGCGCATCCGCCTTCCGGTTGCGGTGGAGTGCCAGAGCGCCGGTGCAACCTACGGTGACGGCGTGCTCGTTATTACCCTAGGCCTCTCCCAAGCCGCCTACCATCCGACGGCACGCACCGAGATCCGCATGATCATCAGACGCACCCAGGTATAAACATATTCCGAGAATGCCGAATAGTAAGAACTCTTCGAACGCCGCTCCCACGAACACCATCGGGATCCTGCCGATGCAGGATGCCGTGCTCTTTCCGAACACCGTGATTCCGCTCGCGGTCGTGAAGAAGCCGGGCGTTCAGCTCGTCGAGGAGGCACTGCGCGATGGCAAATCGATCGGGCTATGCGCCTCGCGCGATCGTGAGATCGAGAACCCCTCACCGGACGATCTGCATCGCGTCGGAACGATCGGCGTCATCCAAAAGATGCTCAAAGTTCCCGACGGGACGCTGCGCTGCATCGTGGCGGGTCAGCAGGTCTTTCGCGCGGAGCAGTTTACGCAAGGGGAGCCGTACTTCGTCGCGAGTTATACCGAGCTTCCCGACATCACGATAGAGAACGAAGAGCTCGTTGCGATGCAACGCAACCTCGCCGGGCTCTTCCAGAAGCTCCTCTCCTTCCTCCCGCAGGCGCCGCGCGAGATGGAGATGGAAGTGCAGAACATCACCGATCCGAACGTGCTGACGTATTTCGTCGCCTCGACGATGCGTCTGGAGACAGCGGATCGCCAAGCGCTGCTCGAGGAGCGCGACACCGCAAAGCGGATGCGCAGGCTCACGATGCTGCTCACCAAGGAGCTCGAGGTCGTCGAGCTCGGTCACAAGATTCAGAGCGACATCCAGCGCGAGATGGAGAAGAACCAGCGGGAGTTCTACCTGCGCCAGCAGCTCCGAGCAATCCAAGAAGAGCTGGGTGAAGTCGATCCGCAACAGGCCGAGACGAACGAGCTTCGCACGAAGATCGAGGAGGCCGCGATGCCGGAAGAGGCGCGTAAGACCGCCGACCGCGAGCTCGAGCGGCTCTCCCGCGTCCCACAAGCCTCGCCCGAGTACAGCGTCATTCGCACGTACCTCGACTGGCTCGTCCAGATGCCGTGGAACAAGCAGACGACCGACCATATCGACATCGAGAAAGCAAGAGCGATTCTCGACGAGGATCACTACGATCTCGACAAGATCAAAGACCGCATCGTCGAGTATCTCGCGGTCGGGAAGTTGAAGAAGCGCCTCACCGGCCCGATTCTCTGCTTCGTCGGTCCGCCGGGCGTCGGCAAGACCTCACTCGGGCAATCGATCGCGCGCGCGATGGAGCGGAAGTTCGTCCGCCTCTCGGTAGGCGGCGTGCGCGACGAGGCCGAGATTCGCGGCCATCGCCGCACCTACATCGGTGCGATGCCCGGGACGATCATTCGCTCGATACGCGATGCCGGGACGAAGAACCCCGTGATGATGATCGACGAGATCGACAAAGTGGGCGCAGATTTTCGCGGTGACCCACAGTCGGCGCTCCTCGAAGTGCTCGACCCCGAGCAGAACATCAACTTCCGCGATCATTACCTCGATCTACCGTTCGATCTTTCGCAAGTGCTCTTCATTTGCACTGCGAACAGCCTCGACACGATCTCGCCGCCCTTACGCGACCGCATGGAAATTATCCAGCTCCCCGGCTACACCGAGCTCGAGAAGCTGCAGATCGCCAAACGTTATCTCGTCGAGAAGCAGCGCGTGGCGAACGGTCTGAGCACCTCGCAGGCACAGGTTACCGACGGCGCGCTGCGCACGATCATTACCGACTACACGCGCGAGGCCGGCGTTCGTAACCTCGAGCGCCAGATCGGGACGATTTTCCGGAAGATCGCGCGGAAGATCGCATCCGATCCGGGCTACAAAACCCGCATCAAACCGGAGAGCCTGACCGAGTATCTCGGGAAGCAGCACTTCTTTAACGAGGCACGCAGGCGCATCGCCTCGGTCGGCGTTGCCACGGGGATGGTCGTGACGCCGTTCGGCGGCGACATCGTCTTCATCGAGACGCAGGCGATGCCGGGCAGCGGGAAACTCGTCCTCACGGGCCAGCTCGGCGACGTGATGAAGGAGAGCGCCCAGGCGGCGGTCTCGTTCTTGCGCTCACGCTCGAGCGAGCTCGGCCTCTCCGACGAATACTTCGCGAAGAACGATCTCCACGTGCACGTGCCCGCCGGAGCGACACCGAAGGACGGTCCCTCGGCCGGCATCACGATCGCTACGTCGATTGCCTCGGTGTTGACCGGAATCAAAGTCGACCCCACCGTGGCGATGACGGGCGAGATCACGTTAACGGGGCAAGTGCTGCCGATCGGCGGCCTCAAGGAGAAGGTCCTTGGCGCAAAGCGCGCCGGAATCGCGAAGATCCTCTTCCCGAAGCGCAACGAAGTGGATCTCGACGACATTCCCAAAGAGGTGCGCGAGACGATGAGCTTCGTTCCGGTCGAGCAGCTCTCCGAAGTTCTCGAACACGCGCTCGGCAAGCGCATCATCGCTCCGACGATCTTCGAGAGCGGCCGGCGCGCGAACAACGTCGTCCCGATGCACAGAAACGGCGCGGTGAAACGCTCTCGCGTTCCCGTACCGCGCCGCAAAGCCCGACGTTAGACTTCTTGTCTGTCGAGAATAGGCTTGACGAGCGGCTTCGCAAGATCGGGCAGCCGGTCGTAGATCGCCGAGTCGACGCGTTTGTTCTGTTGCGCGAGGATCGCGACCAAGTGCGACCGGTGAAGATCGGCGCGAATGCTCGTCGAGAGCGGAAAGAGTAGCGCGACAAAGAGGACGACCCAGAGCAGGATCGCGCCCTTCGCGAACCCGATGACGCCTCCGCCAACGGCGTTTCCGGCACCAAGCGCAGGAAGCTCAGTGTAACGCGAAACGACCCAGAGCAGCAGCATGATCACGCCGTAGACGATCAAGCCCGTGACCACCATGCCGGTGATGTGCGCCGATCCGACGTTCATCTTCAGCGTCTTCTCGAAGATCGCGTCGAGCATTCCGTTGTAGTAGAGCGGAACGGCAAGCGCAAGAAGTACGGCGACGACGCCGCCGAGTTCCGAGAGCAAGCCTCGAGCGAATCCCTTGATGACCGCAATCGCCAGTACGGCAATAATGACGATGTCGGGCCATCCAACGTAGGCGTTGTTCATGTTCGTATCGTAGCCCCCAATTGTTTCTGGAGCGC
>JASHTE010000271.1 GCA_030040695.1 Vulcanimicrobiota bacterium
TGATCTCCCTTTATCCTTGCGCGGGGATGGAACCCTGAACGGCCGCTGTTAACTTCTCGACCGCATCGTAAATCGCATCCAACGTCACTGCGGAGCCGGCCAAACCAGGAGTCGAGGCTGTGAGAACGTCGAGGGCGCCGGCAACGCTTTGGGCGAGTTGCGCGATCGCGTTCGACTCGTCCGGAGCGTACGACTCGCCCGAGCGCTTCGGCCCAAGTACGAGCGCACCCACGAGCCGCCCGCGCGCTGCCATCGGGTAGGCGAACTCACCGTCGATCTTCGTCTCGATGGTGTGAAGATCGATGACGGCGTGACGCGCACGCAGCGCGACGAGCGCCGGGTCGTTCTCGTTCACGCCGCCGTACGTTCCTGAACCATCGGCGAGAAGTATCCGGACGAACGAAGAATCCGCATGCTTCGAAAGCGTCGCCGCGGCACGCTCGAGTAAGATGCTTTTCTCCGTGATGTACGGTGCCTCGCGAGCGAAGGTACGAATCGCTTCTTCGTCCTCGCGCCGCTTACGAAAGAACACCGCGTCGATGACGTGCTCGACGCGAGCGTGCACGAAACGAATCGAGAGGCCCAGGCACAGCGCGAGAGCTCCCGTGACGGCCACGTTCGCCGAACGGCTCGCCGACTGGAGCCAGTCTGCGAGCAACCACTCGGCGAGCACGAAGATACCGATGAGCACGAACGAAACGCCCGCGAAAATTGCAGCGCGATTGAGCGCGAATCCCACGTCGAGCAGCCGTCGGTTGAGCAACGCGTACGTCATCCCCAACGGCGCGATAAAGACGCAGACGGTCTGAATCTGAACAAGAGTGAGCCCTTGCGCAACGCTCGGCACGAGTGCAAGCAGGTCCGTCGCGATTGCAACAACGTACGGAAAGCCGACGGTAAGCAGGGTCCATGTGATCCGGCTACGCTCCTGACCTCGCACGGCCGCAATGGTCGCGATCGCACAGAGGAGAGGAAAGAGCGGCTCCAACGCTCCGAGGATCGTCGCGGGGAAGGGCCCGTTGAGCAGGGGACCCATCGGATCGACGAACCCACTCCACCACGCCGCAATCGTCAAGAGCCCGTACGCGCATGCGATCGCCGCAGTAAGCCACGAGAGCGCTGCCAGGACGCGGCGCAGCATGTTGGGTGGACGCGCGAAAAGCAGCGCATAGACCGCCAACAACGGCCATGCAAGATGGGTGAGCAGCTCACCGAGCACGTTCCCGGCAATCTGCGCCTCGATTGAGGGCGAAACCCACGCCCCCGACTCCAGCGAGAGCTGCCCGCTCGTGTACAGGAGCACGAGCAGGATACATAACACGCGCGCCTCTTCGCTTTCGGGGCGTCGCCACGCGAGAAACGCAGCAAAGAGCAATGCCCACAACGTGCCGATGACAAAGAACTGCGCATGCCACGGCACGTACCAGCGCGCGGGAACGTACGTAATGGTCAGCTTCTCGCTGCCGCGTATCACGTTCCGCGTCACGGGCTGCCCGGCGATCTTCGGACTCGCAAAGCGATACCGGGCCGCAGGGGCAGTCGCGCGGAAGTCGATCAGGTCCCCTACGCGCAAGCCCGCGTGCGCCGTGACACTATCTGGTGTGACGTACGTCACGCGATCGACGAAGGGAGTGCCCGTGGATTCCGTGCCGTAGCCACCCGGCGCCGCATAGAATCGATACGCGTTTACGAAGGTGCAGAGTTCGACCACGATGCCGAACGCGCAGAGCGCGAGCAACCACCTGCGCCAAATAACATCGCCGCGCGTTAAACTCACGGCGTCCGTGGGCCGAGGCATGAATTCCCGTTCAGCTTGCGAGCGCGTGCCCCCTGTGTTCGCTGCTTCTGCCTGCTTTCGATTCAGCAAGACGACGCGGGGTACAATCCCGAGCATGAGACAGCTAGGAACCTTGCTCGCGCTTGCTGGGCTTCTCGCAGTGCCGGCGTTCGCTGCCGAATGGGGCGGGATCACCGGACGCGTGACGGACCTGCAAACTGGACTGCCGATATCAAACGCGCCGATTCTGCTGTATCGTGCAACGGCCGTCGGAAACGGACCGTATCAGTTGATGCGCGTGTGGACGAATGACCGCGGCTTCTTCGCGAAGTTACCGCTCGAGCCAGGACGTTACGTCGTCATGGCGCGCGTTCCCGGGCGCACACAGGGCTGCGCGATCGACGACATCATCGCGGGTGAGACGGCTCACGTTAACATCAAAGTCGGATATCCAATGGTAACGTGCTCCGGCCCGCGCGTTCACCCTGAAGTGATCAATCCAGGCGCAAGCGGCGACCTGTACATCAGATAAGAGACCGGCAAAGCCTGCGAAGAGGCCCTCACGTTGCACCCTCCGCGATGAGGGTGTAACGTGACTCTTTGAATTTGTAGTCGTTGCTAAGAGTGCGTAAAGCAGCGATCGCATAAAACGTCACTCTCAATGCAGACGCGTTGACGAAAACGTCAAGCGTGACGAGGCTTTGCACGACACAACGTCACGCTATCTGCCCGTTTCGTATCCTGAGCGGGCAAGCACACGCGCCATGTAACCGTGCAGTGGCACAGCCGATGACCTCCCTACGGAGGGACCATCAATGCGAGCGATCGTTACTGCCATTGCTCTATCTTTTTCCTTTACGGGTTTTTCGATTGCCGTCGCGGCGGCAGATGAGCCCGTTACCGCCGCACCGGCTTTGTCGAGTATGGCGCCTGCGGACGAGTACTTCGGGCGCCATCAAGAGAGTGTGCTGGAGATTCGTAACCGACTCGACGCTCTCGACTCGCAGAGTACCGGCATGACGCTGGACCCAGGCGTGCGTGGCGAGCTCGACGATCTCACGGACGCGATCTGCGACTGGCAACAGAAGTATCCAGGTGACCCGTGGCTGCCGCGCAGCATGCGGCGGCTCTTACTCGACTATCAGCGCGCGGGGGCGGCATCGTCACCCGGCGCACTGCACATCGTCGCTCTGCTCCAGTCGAACTATGACGACACAGACACAGCGGTCGCGCTCAGCGAAGTCTTCGCGCCGGCTGCGAATGCGCCGGAGCAAACACAGCAGGCAGTGTCCGTGCACGGAACCGTCGTCGACGCCGACAGCGGCGAACCGATCGCCGGCGCGGTTGTTATCGTGACGCCGGGCGACACAAACACGGATCTCAACGACGCGCCGTCCGTGACGACGGGCGACGACGGTTCATTCGTCGTCGCGGATCTTCCGGCGACGACGCTCAGCGTTACCGTTCGACCACCGGCCGAGAGCGGCTATGAGCCCTATTCGTTCACGGTCGACGGCTCGGCCGGCGACGTCGACGCCGGCGTGATCCAGCTCGAGTTCGAAGAGTGATCGGTTTCTTCTTCCGCCGGACGCGGCGGTTTCCAGGACGCGACGACGGCTTCGGGTGAGCCGTCGAGTGCGCTCTTGAGCCGCTCTACCCACGCTTCCGTATACAGGTAATCCCGATGGGCACGGTCGTACACACAGTACGTTGCATCCGTGTGGGCTGGATCCGGCGCATTTCCGTGAGGACGAATCCCAAAATGGCGCCACGCGAGCGTGTGATAGTACAGCGAGAACGCCGGAAAGATCTCTTGTAGGCGTGAAACCACTTCGCTCGCCTTCAGGCGATTGACGTTGATCGCCTCGACGTGGCGATCGCGAATGATGACGCGCGCGTTTTCAACCGCCTCGGCCTCTTGGGCCGAGAGCTTCGAGACATCGACGAACTCCACGGGAAGGTCTCTCCCTGCGGGTGACGCCTTCGGCATGAGATAGATTCGAAAATCGTACGCTTCACTGACGCGAACGGCCCCGCTGAGCCGCGCCTCAAAGGTTTCGATAAAGCGGAGCACCGAGTGCGGCACCTGCTCGTACGTTCTCTCTAACAACTCCGGAGACGCTTCCGTCAGCGAAGAGAGAAATATCGGGAATCGTAGCGCGTTCGCCAGAGATTGGTGTTCGCCAAACTCCGCCGTTAACGTCCTCTCGAAGTTCAGCAGGAGCGCGTGAAGCTTTCCCGAGACGAGCACCTCGATGATTTGGAGGCGCTTCCGGCTGAAACGGTGCTCGATCCGAGCACGCAAGCCCAGCAAGAACTCGATGTTCGCGCGAAGCGGATCGGCGGCATCGGGAACGTAGTGCGTGAGAAGGGCGCTCAGATCTCCGCGACTTGCCTCTTTGCCGCGACGCTCCTTCGCAGCGATCGCGCGCAGCAGGTGGAGCCACGCTCGGAACATGTGCGAGAGAAAGGCGTCGAGATTTCTCTCGCGCCTGTCATTGAAGAG
>JASHTE010000030.1 GCA_030040695.1 Vulcanimicrobiota bacterium
GAGCGAACGGAGCGCCGGCGCGAGCGTGGCGGACGTGCGCGGCGGGCACCCGCGGCACCGGTGGCGGAAGCATTGCCGGCAATCGAAGAGCCCGCTCCTGAGCCGGTGCCCGAGATTAGCGCGCCGGAACCCGAGCCGGTCACTGTGCCCGAGCCGGTCGCTGTGCCCGAGCCGGTCGCCGTACCGGAGGCGAGCGAGTAAGATATGTTGACTCCGAAGCGCGTCAAGTGGCGCAAATCGCAACGCGGTCGCAGAAGCGGCAAGGCGGTGCGCGGCAACACGCTGACGTTCGGCGAGTTCGGATTGCAGGCGCTCGAACCGTGCTGGATGACGAATCGTCAGATCGAGGCGGCGCGTATCGCGATGACGCGGCACATCAAACGCGGCGGCAAGGTATGGATCAAGGTCTTTCCCGATAAGCCGGTGAGCAAGAAGCCTGCGGAAGTGCGCATGGGTTCGGGTAAGGGCAATCCGGAGTTCTGGGTTGCCGTTGTTCGGCCCGGGCGCGTCCTCTTCGAGCTCGCAGGCGTCGATCCGGTAACGGCACGCGGCGCGTTGCATCGCGCCGCTTCGAAGCTGCCGATCGGAACGAAAATCATCACGCGCGAGGAGGCGGGAGCATGAAGAAAGGCGCACTTGCCGAGCTGCGCAGCCTCAGCGTGTCCGAGCTCGAGCAGAAGGCACGCGAGACGAAGAGCGAGCTCTTCACGCTACGGTTTGCGCTTCGCACGGGGCACCTCACCGACTTCAGTAAGATTCGGGAGATGCGCCGCTCGTACGCGCAAATTCAAACCATCATTTTCGAGAAGAAGCTGGCGGGGCGCGATGGAGCAGCGTAAGGGGCGTTCGAAACGTCGCACGAAGATCGGGCGCGTCGCCTCCGACAAGATGGAGAAGACGATCGTGGTCGTCGCGGAGACGCGCGTCCCCCACCGCGTCTACGGAAAAATCGTGCGTAAGTCGTCGCGCTTCAAAGCGCACGACGAGCGCAACGAGGCCAAGATCGGCGATGTTGTGCGCATCGCCGAATGCCGTCCGCTCTCGCGCGAGAAGCGCTGGCGCCTCATCGAGATCGTGGAGCGCGCGAAGTGATTCAGCACGAGTCGCGGCTCAAGGTGGCCGATAACTCCGGCGCGCGCGAGCTGCTCGTCATTCACATTCAGGGTGGCGGACGGCACCAGTACGCGCACGTCGGGGACGTGATCGTGGGAACCGTGAAGCAAGCGATTCCGGGCGCCGCCGTCAAGAAGGGACAGGTCGTCAAGGCGGTCGTCGTGCGGACGACCGCGCCGATTCGGCGCACCGACGGATCCGTCGTGCGCTGCGACGACAACGCCTGCGTCATCATCAAGGGCGAGAAAGACAACCTCGACCCGCGCGGCACGCGCGTCTTCGGGCCGGTGATGCGCGAGCTTCGCGATCGCGGTTTCTTGAAGATTGCTTCGCTCGCACCGGAGGTGCTATGAAAGCGCGCATCGTGAAGGGCGACACGGTCGTCGTGCTGCGCGGCAAAGAGAAAGGCAAGCGCGGGACCGTGAAGAGCATCCTCCTCGCGGACGGCGCGGCGACGGTCGAGGGCGTCAATGTCGTCAAGCGTCATACGAAGCCGCAGCAGCAGACCTCGAACATGGGCGGCTCGTCGCGCACCGGGGGCATCGTCGAGAAAGAGGCTCCCTTGCCGCTCTCGGTGCTGCAATATGTGTGCGAGGCATGCAAGAAGCCGACGCGCCTGCGCCGCGGCGAGACGAAAGAGCATCGTGTCGCGCGCATCTGCGTGCGCTGCGGTGAGCCGGCACGCGAGTCGGCTAAGGGAGCGTAACGTGGCGTCGCGATTGAAGGAGCGGTACGAGGGGCAGGTGCGCGGAACGCTGCGCGAACGTTTCGGCTATGCGAACGTCAACGAGATTCCCAAGCTCGAGAAGGTGGTCGTGAACATGAGCGTCGGGGAGGCGATCACGAATCCCAAGGCGCTCGACAACGCGGTCGCAGAGCTCACGGCGATCACCGGGCAAAAGCCCGTCGTTGCGAAGGCAAAGAAGTCGATCGCTGCGTTCAAGCTGCGTCAAGGCGTGAATATTGCGGCGAAGGTGACGTTGCGCGGCGACCGGATGTACGTCTTCCTCGACAAGCTCTTCAACATCGTCCTCCCGCGTATCCGCGACTTTCGTGGGCTGCCGGAGCGATCGTTCGACGGGCGCGGAAACTACAATCTCGGCTTGCGCGAGCAGCTGGTCTTCCCGGAGATCAACTACGACAAGGTCGACAAGACACGCGGCATGGACATCACGATCGTGACCACGGCGAAAACCGACGAGGAAGCCTCGGCGTTTCTCGTCGCCATGGGCCTGCCGTTGCAGCGCCGCGAGCGAAAGGGGTAAGGGGTTGGCGAAAACGAGCATGATGGTCAAGGCACGGCGCACGCCGAAGTTTAGCGTGCGCAAGCATAACCGTTGCCGTATCTGTGGGAGGCCACGGGGCTATCTGCGCCGCTTCGGCATGTGCCGTATCTGCTTCCGCGAAGGTGCGCACGCCGGCACCGTCCCCGGAGTAACGAAAGCGTCATGGTGAGGAGAGGGGCATGGCTGTAACGGATCCCATCGCCGACATGCTGACGCGAATCCGCAATGCGAACACGGCAGCGCATTCGACGGTCGACATTCCCGCTTCACGCGTGAAGCGGGCGATCGCGGAAATTCTCAAAGAAGAAGGCTTCATCGAGGGCTTCGAGCGCGTGAAAGAGGGCCCGCAGGGAATGCTGCGCATCGCGCTGCGTTACGGGCCGGAGAAGGAGAAGATCATCACCGGCTTGCGGCGCATCTCGCGTCCCGGCTTGCGCGTCTATACGCCGAGGACGGCCATTCCACGCGTGCTCGGCGGCTTGGGTTTGGTGATCATGTCGACCCCGCAGGGGATCATGTCGGGAAAGCGCGCGCGTAAGCTCGGTGTCGGCGGCGAAGTGCTCGCCTTCGTCTGGTGATCGCCCTTCGACGACGTTCGCTACGCTCACTCGCTCAGAGTGACACGAGCGGAAACGATCAAGAGTTAAGAATGAAATATATATGTCTAGAATAGGAAAGATGCCCGTCAGCATTCCGAGCGGTGTGAACGTAACGGTGAACGACGGCGAGGTGCTCGTGAAAGGGCCGAAAGGGGAGCTCCGCCAGCGGATTCTCGCCAACGCCGTCGCGGTTCGCGTCGATGGCGGTGGCGTCTACGTCGAGCGCCGCGGTGAGGCTCGCACCTATCGCGCCGCGCACGGCTTGACGCGGACTTTGATCACGAACATGATCGAAGGCGTCTCGAAAGGGTTTCGAAAGTCCCTCGAGCTGCAAGGCGTCGGATACCGCGCTGCCAAGTCGGGAGAGAAGCTGAACCTTAGCCTCGGCTACTCACATCCGGTGGTCTTCCAGCCACCCAAAGGCATCGCGCTTACCGTCGAGGGACAGAACAAGATCCACGTCGACGGTATCGACAAGCAGCAGGTCGGTGAGGTGGCCGCGGAGATCCGTTCGCTTCGTCCGCCGGAGCCATATAAAGGAAAGGGCATTCGCTACGAGGGCGAGCACGTACGCCGCAAGCTCGGCAAGGCGGCAAAGGCAGGCAAGAAGTAGTGGCTCGTCCTTCGACTCCGCTCACTTCGTTCGCTACGCTCAGGATGACACGAGAGGAATCGAGCAAGAGTGAGTAGGCTTTCAAAAAACGACGCGAGGCGTGCGCGGCACGAGCGCATCCGCCGCAGAGTTGCAGGAACGGCGGAGTGCCCGCGTCTCTACGTACGCCGGACGCTCCACCATATCTACGCCGCGCTCGTCGACGACCGCAAGGGGCACACGCTCGTTGCCGCCTCGACGCGCGAGAAGAACACCGCTCCTACGGGATCGCTGAAGAATCTCGCGGCGGCGAAAGCGGTCGGCATAAAGATTGCGGAGAAGGCGAAGGAGGCTGGTTTTACGCGCGTCGTCTTCGACCGCGCAGGCTACAAGTATCACGGACGCGTGCGCGCGCTTGCCGATGCGGCACGCGAAGCGGGACTGGAGTTTTAGGGCGTATGCAATATCGAGATCGTGACCGCGGTGGCCGGGATCGCGACGGCGGCGGATTCGAGGAGACCGTCGTGCGCGTCAACCGCGTCGCGAAGGTGGTGAAGGGCGGGAAGCGTTTCAGTTTTAGCGCCCTCGTCGTCGTCGGCGATCGCAACGGTCGCGTCGGTTTTGCGATCGGCAAAGCCGGAGAGGTGCCCGAGGCAATTCGCAAGGGCGTCGAGCGCGCGCGCAAGGCGCTCGTGACCGTTCCGATGGTCGAGCGCACGATTCCGCACGCGGTGACGCATCAGGCGGGCGCGGCCCGCGTCGTGCTGAAGCCCGCGGCGCCGGGAACCGGCGTCATCGCGGGCGGCTCGATGCGCGCGGTCCTCGAGCTCGCCGGCATTCACGACATCCTCACGAAATCTCTGGGCACGAACAACCCGGTCAACGTCGTGCTCGCGACCGTCGAGGCGCTTGCATCGCTGAAGACCGCCGAGCAAGTTGCGGCGTTGCGCGGCAAGAGCGTCAAGGAAATCTTCGCGGCGTAACGACCATGGCAGAGACGAAGAAGAAGACCACCGCAAAGAAGAGCGCCGCGAAGAGATCCGGTACGGCGAAGAAGCAGCCCGCCGCGAAGAAGACGCCCGCGGCGAAGAGGAGCGTTGCGAAGAGAAGCGCGCCGCCGAAGGCGAGCGCTAGCGCCGCCGTGCTCAAGCTTGGGGCGCTGAAACCCGCGCCGGGAAGCTGGCCGAAGCGTCAGCGCATCGGCCGTGGCCATGGCTCGGGAATGGTGAAGACCGGGGGCGAGGGCGGCAAAGGGCAGACCGTTCGCTCAGGCGGCGGCAAAGGCCGGACGTTCGAGGGCGGACAGACTCCCTGGGCGCGCCGTCTTCCGCATCGCCGCGGTTATTCGCAGAAGGCGCGCGACATCGGCCACTTTCGCGCACGCTATTCGGTCGTCAATCTCCATCAGCTCGCTTCATGGGATCCCTCCGTCGAGGTCTCACCCGAGTCACTGCGCGAGCGCGGCATTCTCAAGACCGCCGGTGACGGCGTGAAGATCCTCGGCGCAACGCGCGAGGGGAAGACGCTGCCGCACGGCCTGCGCTTCCGCGACGTGGTCTTCTCGCAGAGTGCGCGCGAAGCGCTCCAGGCCGCGGGCGCGGAGCTCGAAGCCGCGTAAGGCTGTGCCGTGCTGAACAATCTTCGCGCCGCGCTCCTCGTTCCGGAGATTCGCAAGCGCGTCGGCTTCGTGCTCTTCGCCTTCGCGTGGTTCATCTTCATGATCCACGTGCAGCTGCCGAACGTCAACCAACAGGCATGGCAGCGTGTGTTGCAGAGCGGCGTCTTCTACAATCTCCTCGGCTTTCTCTCGGGCGGCGCCTTACAGCGCCTCTCCGTCATCGCCATGGGAATCACGCCCTTCATCAACGCTTCCATCATCATGCAGCTGATGACGGTCGTGCTCCCGCAGCTCGAGGAGCTCGCCAAGAAAGGCGGCGAGGAAGGGCGCAGGAAGATCGGCCAGTACACGCGCTGGCTTACGATTGTGCTCGCGGCCGTCCAAGCGACGTTCATGGCGAACACGATGCGCAACTCCGGCGTCTTCTACGACACGAGCCTTGCCTATCTGCTCTTCGCGATCGTCGCAATGGTCTCCGGGACGATGTTCCTCATGTGGCTCGGCGAGCAGATCAGCGATCGCGGCATCGGCAACGGCGTCTCACTCATCATCTTCATCGGTATCGTCCTGCGCTACCCGACGTACGTCTCGCAGACGTACTCCACCGCCTCGCAGGGCGGCTTGAGCCTCCTGAACCTCGTCGCGTACATCGTCATGGCGATCATCATTATTATCTCGATCGTCTTCCTCTATCAAGGACAGCGACGCGTCCCTGTCCAGCAGGCGCGACGCGTCGTTGGCCGCAAGCTCTTCGCCGGACGCTCCACCTACATTCCGCTGCGCTTGAACAACGCCGGCGTCATCTCGATCATCTTCGCAATCTCGCTGCTCCTCTTGCCGCAGACATTGCTGCAATGGTTCAACCGCACCGGGACGAGCGCGCACGGACCGCTCGCCGCGGTCTCGTCGTGGCTCTCGGCGTACTTTGCGCCGAACACGCTGCTCTACAACGTCGTCTACTTCTTGCTCGTCGTCGTCTTCACGTTCTTCTATAGCTCGATCGTGCTGAACACGCGCGACGTCGCCGATAACCTGAAGAAGAGCGGGTCGTTCATTCCCGGCATCCGTCCGGGACAACCGACGGTCGATTATCTCAACAAGATTCTCTACCGCATCACGACGGCGGCCGCGATCTACCTCGGCCTGCTGGCGGTTCTGCCGAGCGTCATGCAGCAAGGCTTGAGCGTCACGACGTTCTACCTCGGCTCGACCTCGCTGCTCATCGTCGTCGGCGTTGCGCTCGATACGATCAACCAAATCGAAGCGCGGCTTGCGATGCGCGACTACAAGGGCTTCATCAAGCGGTAAGCGGCCGTATTGCAGCATGGCGACGAACGTGATTTTCCTCGGGGCGCCGGGCGCCGGGAAGGGGACGCAGGCGCAGATCCTGCGCGAGAAGTACGGGTACTACCAGATCTCCACGGGCGATCTTCTGCGGGAGAACATCAAGCGGGGCACGCCGACCGGAAAAGTCGCGGAGAGCTTCATGAAGCGCGGAGAGCTCGTGCCCGACGAAGTCATCGTGGCGATGGTGCGTGACGCGCTGCCGGCCGATCGCGCGAGGCCGGTGATCTTCGATGGGTTTCCCCGCACGATTCCGCAGGCGCAGGCGCTGGACGCCATGCTGAAGGAGCAAAAGCACAGTCTGCCGCGCGTCGTCTCCTTCTGCATCGCTCTACGGGAAGCGGAAGAGCGCATGCTCGTGCGCGGTCGCGAGGATGATGCCGCGGAGACGATTAAACGGCGTTTCGAAGTGTTCCAGGAGCACAAGCGCGAGATCGAGGGCTACTACGACAATCCCTCGTCGGAGAGATTCGTCGAGATCGACGCGTCGCAGCCGGTCGAAGTGGTGACGCGTCAGCTGCTGCGCGCACTCGAGCTTCGCGCGGCCTCATGATTACGCTCAAGTCGCCGCGCGAGATCGAGGCGATCCGCCGCAGCGGCAAGATCACGGCCGCAGCGTTGAGCGAGCTCATGCAGACCGCTCGCGCGGGCATGACGACGCGCGACCTCGACCGCATCGCGGAGCGAGCGATCCACGGGCGCGGCGGCGTCCCGACCTTCAAAGGGTATCGCAGCTTTCCGGCATCGATCTGCACGTCGGTAAACGCGCAGGTCGTGCACGGGATCCCCGGTCCGTACGTGCTGCGCGAAGGAGATCTCCTCTCGATCGACGTCGGAACGACCTTCGAGGGGTTTGTGAGCGATAGCGCGGTCACGCTGCCGATCGGGAACATCAGCCCCGAGGCACGGCAGCTGCTCGCCGTCACGCAGGAGTGCCTGATGATCGGAATCGCGGCTGTAAAGGAAGGCGGCTACGTCGGCGACATCGGCGCAGCCGTGCAAGAGCACGCCGAGCGTCACGGTTACGGCATCGTCCGGGAGCTCGTCGGGCACGGAGTCGGACGCGTCATGCACGAGGAGCCGAACGTCCCGAACTACGGGCGGCGCGGTGCCGGCCCGAGGCTGCGGACCGGCCTCGTCATCGCGATCGAGCCGATGATCACGCAGGGCAGCCGAGAGATCGAGGTCGAGCCTGACGGCTGGACAGTCGTGACGCGGGATGGTAAACTCGCAGCGCACTTCGAGCACACGGTCGCGCTGACGGAGCAGGGTCCGAAGATCCTCACCTTGCGCGAGCTCGGGGAGCACCCCGCGATCGACCGCTTCCGTCCCGGCGAAGAAATTGCCGCTGCGGCTCGATAGTGTCCTCAAGAATGAGCGAGAAATGAAAGTACGTCCTTCGGTCAAGAAAATGTGCGAGAAATGCAAGATCATCCGCCGTCACGGTAAGGTGCGGGTGATCTGCGAGGTGAATCCAAAACACAAGCAGGTACAAGGATAAAAACGTGGCCCGTATTGCTGGTATCGATCTTCCCCGCGAGAAGCGCATCGAGGTTGCGCTGACGTACATCTACGGCATCGGTCCCTCGACCGCGCGGCGTCTGCTCGCTCAAGCGCACGTGAGCCCGGATCTACGCGTCAAAGAGATGGGTGAGGAAGAAGAGAAGCGCCTGCGTGACGCGATCGACGAGCTGCAACTACGCGTCGAAGGCGACCTCCGGCGCGAGGTGCAGGGCAACGTGAAGCGCCTCATGGACATCGGCTGCTACCGTGGCCTGCGTCATCGCCGTGGCCTTCCCGTACGTGGACAACGCACGAAGACGAACGCGCGCACGCGAAAAGGGCCGAAGCGCACCGTCGCCGGCAAGAAGAAAGTTCTCGCAAAGAAGTAAGGTTTGCTCGCGCGAACCACCGCCGTCATCTCTGTTGCGCTCATCGCCGCGGCGATCGCCGCGCCCATTGCCGGTGCGCAATCGACACCCGCGGCGTTCGTCGTATCCGCTTTGCCGACGAGAATCGACGGCATGCTCGGCGGAAAGCTCAGGACGATATTCTACGCTCGATACCGTGCAGAGGGACGTTGCGGGGTCCGCGTCTGGTCGTGGATCGACATGCCGCCGAACGGGAAGGGATTCCATGCGGCGCCCACCGTCTATCTGATCCGCGGGCAGTCTCTGCCGAACGCGTTTTGGTTGGGCGTGCGGACGGGCGAGTCACCGCAACAGCGAAGCCTGCTCTGGGACCTGAAGACGACAGATGCAACCTCGCTCGAGATGATCACGCGGTCGAGCGGCGCCTACGATCCGCTCTCCCCCGCCTTGCTCGCCTTCGGTAACACGGGCTTCATCCTCGGGTTCACGAACCGCTCGCGCGCGTTGACCGCCATGCAGCGCCTTCACGCTGCGATCTCCAGCTGTCAGCCTCCGACGCCTGCGCCTGCCGCAACGCCCTCGTGATCTATGTCGGGACGTGCGGCTTCTCGTACAAGGATTGGGTCGGCGAGTTCTATCCACAGCGGTTTCGCGCGGGCGAGATGCTACCGTTCTATGCGAGAAACTTTGGAGCGGTTGAGGTAGACTCGAGTTACTACGGCGTTCCCGAGCGGCGCAGCGTCGCCACGATGTGCGAGCGCACCCCACCGGAGTTTCTCTTCAGCTTCAAGGCGCCTGGGACGGTAACGCACGTACCGGATTCGAACGTCCGCGTTCACGATGACGCGGCGCGGCTGGTCGAGGCGCTCGAGCCGTTGCGCGAGTCGAAGAAACTCGGCTGCGTGCTTGCACAGTTTCCCAACGGCTTCGCGCCGAGCCCGAGCAACGAAGAGTACCTTCGGCGCGTCGTGGACGCGTTTGCGGGGACTCCCGTCGTGGCAGAGTTCCGCCGCCGTGAGTGGCAAGCGCCCCGCACGCTCGCGCTCCTGCGCGAGATCGGAGCCGGATACTGCAACGTCGACATGCCCGCCTTCTCCTCGTTGCTCCATCCGTCGGCCGATGCCACGAGCGCGATCGGCTACGTGCGCTTTCATGGTCGCAACGCGAAGACGTGGTGGAAGGGCTCGAACGTCACGCGCTACGACTACGAGTATTCGGAGGAAGAGCTCGTGCCGTGGTGCGGGCGTATCGTGGAGATCGAGGAGCAGACGCAGCGGACGTTCGTGTTCTTCAACAACCACGCCCGCGGCCAGGCGCCTCGCAACGCGCGCCTGCTGCTGAGCATGTTGGAAGGCCGGCGAATCGATGCGAGCGGTCATCACAGCGGGCGGTAGAATCGAAGGCGCGTATGCGCGTGCCGCCGGTACCAACGTAAAGGCGCTTGCTCCGATCCGCGGACGCACGATGCTCTCGCTCGCAATCGAGGCCGCTCGCTCCGCCGGCGCAAGTGAGATCGCAATCGTCGGCGGCGAGGAAGTGCGCGCCGCGTGCGGGCATGACGTCGAGCGTATCATTCCGGAGCGCGAATCGGGCGCGGAGAATCTCGCCCTCGCACTGGAAGCGTGGCCCGGTGACCTCCTCTACCTCACGAGCGATCTTCCTTATATCCACGCCGAAGGCGTAAAGGACTTCGTGCATCGCGCAGCCGGCGCACTCTCGATCGCGCTCGCACAGGGAGCAACGTTCGCGCGGCGCTTTCCCGGCGCGGGCGGATTCGGCATAACGATCGGTGGCGAGCGCGTCGTCAACGGCGGCGTCTTCTTTGTCCCGGCTGCTGCGGTCTCGCGCGTGACGACGCTCGCCGCGCGCCTCTTCGAGGGGAGAAAGAGCCGCTGGCGGATGGCGCGGCTCGCGGGGCCGGATCTGTTGCTGCGTTTCGCAATCGGTACGCTGACGATTGCTAGCCTCGAGCAGCGGGCAACGCGCATCCTGGGAATCGAGGCGCGGGCCGTGCGAGGCTGCGCGCCCGAGCTCGCCTACGACTGCGACGATCTCACCGCGTACCGCTACGCTTGCGAACATCCGTAGGCGAGTGAGAAGCAAGGAACCGCAAGCCCTCAGGAGAAAGGGCGGGCGAATGCGCCGCCTTGCCGTGGGGCTCGCCGTTCTCGGGCTGCTCGTGAGTGGCAGCGGCGGCATCGTCTCGGCGCAGTACGCGGGCCCGCAATCCGCTCAAACTCCCGCTCCGTCGGCGCCGCTCTCGATCTCGGATTGCAGCACGGCACAGCTCTCCGACGTTATCGCCGTCTACCTCGCGACGCCTGCGCCGAAAGCCTCACCCCCGCCGATCCCGCCGACTGCAAACGCCTATCTCGCGCACGTCCTGCGCGGACGCCTTGACGCATGCGTAGCGAGACTCGGTGGTGCTGCCAAGCCGAGAGCACTCGCATGCAAGTACTCCAGTGCCGACAAAGGCGATGCGCGCGCGCTCTACACACAGCTCCGGTTCTGCGTCACTCTCGTGAGCTCGGTTCCACCCGCGCCTGCCGTCGTGCCCTGGCAGATTCCGGGAACGTCCGGCGTGCAGAACGAGCACGTCATCTTCGTGCTCGGCGTCGGGCCGGAGGCGGACTCGGCGATGGTCTACAAGCTCGTCTCGACGATGACGACCTACTTGAACGACGGTAAGACGTACACCGGGTACTACTTTGCGGACGATTCGACGCTCATTCCGGAGCCGTCGTGGACGACGCAGGATTTCGCGATGCAGTGTGAAGGCTCGCCGAACGTCGAGGGGGCGATCATCGTGCAGGTGACCGCCGCCGGCAACGGCGCGAGCGACAATTTCGTCAGCAGAAGAAGCTGGACCGCGATCGAGGCGACCGCGCTCTACGCGCAGTGCACGCACATCACGCCGACGTCGTCGGGCATCCCGGCATTCGTCTGGATATCGCAAATGGAAGGGCAAGACGGGCACTCGACGACGGTGACGCCTCTCATGCCGCTCTCGCTCCTCCTCTTGGCTGTCGCCGGTTACGAAGAGTTCGCGCCGGCGAGAACGACGTCGAACGTGACGACGCGGGCGTTCCCGAACCCAACCTCTCCCACGCCGTCTCCCGGCACGGGAAGAGTGACGCAAATCCAGACGACGAACCAAACGACCGAGAACGCGTCATCACTCGGCACCGTGGCCGGCACGTTTCTCGGAAGTGCGATCACCTATACCAACAGCGCGGTGCCGCTCGCGCAGTCGCCGGCGGTCGATCAGTTGACGTGGAACACGCTGCAATCACTTGCGATCAGGCTGATGACCGACATGAACTGTTGGCGTCCCGCCCCTCCGCCGGCCGGAACGCTTTACGCCACCGACATCATCGGTGCTCCGCAAAGCCTGCCGTCGTATAGCCCGCCCGCAGGGCTTGGCGCATATCAGACGGGCGTGCCATCGGCGCCGTTCTGCGGACCGCCGCGACTCAATGAGTCGGTGCACAACATTCTCCCGAGCACGCCGAGGCCGTGACGATGCGATTCTACATGCGTACGCTCCCCGTGTTCATCGTCTGCGTTCTATTCGCGGGCCTCGCCGCCGTAGCGGGCGGAGCCGCCGGGCGGCATCCGATGGGCGTTCCACTCGCGCCCGCGTACAGCTGCACGACGACGGCGGCGAATGAGGGTGCCGGAACGACGCAGAGCCTGCACGAGACGGATGTGTTCGAACACTTCGGGCGTTGGTACCATGCTGTCGCGCGGCCCGACCCTGGGCAGTCGGAGCCGTTCTACGACTACTACATCGGTTACGTGGGGAAGCCGCCGGTGTGGACGTACATCCAGGTGAGCCCGCAGAACACGTTCGTTGCAACCGCGCCGAGCTTGACCTCGGAATGGCATATTCAGTTTCCCGCCGGCGAGGACAACTGGCGGGTCACCGGTGATTTCGCGAACCCGGCACCGTACGTGAAATGGATGCGCATCTCGCACCCCGATCTCACGCAGGAGTGCAACGCGACGCCGCTCCCGGCAGCGACGCCGCCGTGGAGCATCGTTCTTCCGGCCCCGGACGTGACCGGGTCGTGGACGTGCAAGACGGCGCTCACCGGCGAAGATGCGAACCCCGAGTATCTGAGCATTACGCAGATGATGCGCCTCGCGATGCCTGCCACGAAGCTGCCGGTGCAAAACTGGTGGCAAGGGCGTGCGACGACCACGCCGGGTGGCGGATCGAGCTCGACGATCTACGAGTTCAACCTGTTCTACACGCCGGCCCAGCGCGTTATGGTCGAGGTAGACGCGTCCGGCTCCTATACGATCGCGACCAGCGCACTCACGCTCTCGCCCTCGATCTTCCCCTCGACGTGGACCGTCATCTATCCGATGGTCGAGAACGGCTACACGTTCGAACCCGTTCCGCAGAGCGAGCTCGGTAATTGGTTCGAGCTGATCTTCGCGGACGGGTATCAGGACTGTACGCGAGGGTAGCGTTTTTCTGGTTCGGCATTCAGGCACTCTGGGGCGCACTGCTCGGCATTTCGATTCAGGCGCGCTGCGCGCAGCTCGCGGGAGCACACGCCCTCACACTCTACGGTGAAGTTGCAACCTCCGGCGCGGTAATCGCCGCCTGCACGCAACTCGTCGTCGGGCCGATGTCGGATCGACGGCGCGCTGCCGGAGGAACCCGGGCGACGTTCTACGCAACCGGCGCGATTCTCGGCGCGGCGGCGCTCTTTTGGTTCTATGAAGCACGAACGGCCTCGACATTGCTCGCCGCATACGCCGTGCTTCAAGCGGGTGTGAACGTCGGCATCGGGCCCTATCAGGCGCTGATTCCCGACGTGATCGGCTCGCGCAGCGCGGGCGTCGCGGCGAGCTGGATGGGTGCCTTTCAAGGTGCGGGAAACGCCGCCGGTGCGCTGCTCGCGACGTTTCTTCGCAATCCGTTGCTGCTCGCGGCATCGCTCGCCGCGCTGCTGTTGCTGAGCTGTGCGCTCACCGTGCGAGCCCTGCGCACGGTGAAGCCTTCGGTACTCGGACCGCGTGCACGGCCGGCCGTTACGGGGCCTTTCGCGCTGCTCTGGGCGTCGAGGCTCTTTCTGTTTGCGGGCTTCTACACGATCCTCGGCTACTTGTATTTCTACGTGGAGACGTTCGTCACGCACGGCACAGCGGACGCAAAGAGCGTCGACGGCGTCTTCGTCCTGCTCTTTACGCTCACCGGCGCGGCGGGAGCGGCGCTGGGTGGAAGGCCGAGCGATCGATTCGATCGACGGAACGTTGCGACGATCGGCGCGCTCGTCGTCATCGCAGCCCTTGCCATGTTTGTCGGAGGGCGCTCTCTCGAGGCGGCGCTTGCGGGTATCGTGATCGGCGGTCTAGGATGGGGAGTTTTTCTCGTCGCGGACTGGGCGATCGCGTGCCGGATCATCCCGCCGGCGGCTGCTGCCGGAGGG
>JASHTE010000272.1 GCA_030040695.1 Vulcanimicrobiota bacterium
AACTCCGTCTTCCTCCACCACTGCGTCGAGGCTGGGCTCGATTGCGCGCTCGTGCACGCACAGGAGATCGCGCCGTACGTGGAGATCGACGCCGAGGCGCGCGAGCGGTGCGACGACCTCGTCTTCAATCGGCGTCCCGACGCCCTCACACGGCTAATCGATCACTTTACCGAGGCAGAAGCCCTGTCGTCCCGAGCGAGCCGCGACAGCGCCGAGACGAGGGACGAGGGGGCATCAGAGGCCGCTCCGATAGAGGCACGCATCCATCACGCGATCCTCCGCCGGCGCAAAGACGGCATCGAAGCGAAGATCGACGAGGCGCTCGCATCGCGGACACCCGTGCAGGTGCTCAACGAGATTCTCTTGCCTGCAATGAAGGAGGTCGGCGACAAGTTTGGCGCCGGCGAGCTCATTCTGCCCTTCGTCTTGCAATCGGCCGAGGTGATGAAGAAGGCAGTCGCGCACCTCGAGCAGTTCCTCGAAAAGAAAGAAGGCGTGACGAAGGGGAAGGTCGTGCTTGCCACCGTCTTCGGCGACGTGCATGACATCGGCAAGAATCTCGTCAACACGATTCTCTCGAACAACGGCTACACGGTCTACGATCTCGGGAAACAGGTACCGATGAACACCATCCTTGAGAAGGCGATCGAAGTGAGAGCCGACGCGATCGGCCTTTCCGCGCTGCTCGTCTCGACGAGCAAACAGATGCCGATCTGCGTCCAGGAGCAGGACGCGCGCGGCCTCCTCTTTCCCGTGATCGTCGGCGGCGCCGCGATCAACCGTGACTTCGGCAGGCGCATCGCGCTCGTCGAGGGCGAGCGTTTCTTCGAGCCGGGGCTCTTCTACGCGAAAGACGCTTTCGAAGGGCTCGACATCATGGAGACGCTCACAGGCGACGAGCAGGCGCGACGCGATCTCGTCGAGCGCATTCGCGCGGAGGCGGTTGCCCAGCGCACGCGCAGTGTTGCCGCCGTGAACGGGGCGGCGGTACGCGCGCCTTCCGCCGTGCGTTCGCAGCCCGCGGAGATTCCACGGCCCCCCTTCCTCGGCGTCCGCACGATCGAGCGCCTCGATCTACGAGAGCTCTGGCCCTGTTTCGATTTGCGTAGCCTCTTCCGGCTCTCATGGGGCGCGGCGAACGCCAAAGGCGAGCAATGGGAGAGACTGCTGAAAGATGAGTTCGAGCCACGCTTGGCACGCTATCAGGCGCTCGCAGAAGGAGGCGCGATCCTCGAGCCGCGCGGCGTCTATGGGTACTTTCGAGCGGCGGCGGAGGGCGACGACGTCATCCTCTTCGGTGAAGCCGGCGGTGAGCTCGCGCGCTTCACGTTCGCGCGTCAGGCGGGCGGCGAACACCTCTGTCTTGCCGATTACGTGCGCGAGCGAGAAAACGGGAAGGCCGTCGACGTGATCGCGCTACAGATCGTCACGGTCGGCGAAGAGGCGTCGCGCCGCACGGCCGAGCTGCAAAGCGCAGGTGATTACAGCGACGCGTACTTCCTGCATGGGTTCTCGGTACAATCCGCCGAGGCGCTCGCGGAGTACGTGCATCGCCGCATTCGCAGCGAGCTCGGCCTCGAAGCAAATCGCGGGAAGCGTTACTCGTGGGGCTACGGTGCCTGTCCCGATCTCGCGCAGCACGCGAGCGTCTTCTCCTTGCTCGACGCGACGCAGCGTATCGGCGTGACGCTGACACAGGCGTATCAAATCGTGCCCGAGCAATCGACGGCAGCGATCGTGCTCCATCATCCGAAGGCGAGCTACTTCAACGCCGCCGCAACCAGGGAGATCGTGCCCTCATAGACCCTTGCGGCTCCGGGTCTACTGTGATAGACTAGACCAAATGAAGCAGGTCAACATGTACGAAGCGAAGACGCACTTTTCGCTCCTCGTCGGCGAGGCGCTCAAAGGCGAGGAAGTCGTGATCGCACGCAACGGGAAGCCCTTAGTGAAGTTGGTGCCCGTGAAGGAGCGAAAGCCGAGCGACGCCTTCGGAATGGACCGTGGCAAGCTCTGGATCTCGCCGGACTTCGACGAGCCGCTTGAAGACTTCAAGGAGTATATGTGAGCGGCGTTCTTCTGGACACACATGTCTTCTTGTTTCTCGCCGATGAAGCCGAGCGCGTGCCCATCGAGTTCCGGCGCGCCGTCGATCAGGCTGAGGAGCGGTACCTGTCTGCTGCGTCAGCGTGGGAGATGGCTATAAAGTCGTCGCTCGGTAAGTTGCGTCTGCCTGAGTCGCCGGATCGGTACATATCGAGCCGCTCTTCCCAATTGCTGTTGCGCTCGTTGCCCATCTCGCAACGCCACGCGACCAGGGCAGGTGGGCTCCCAGCCCTTCACCGCGATCCGTTCGATCGCATGCTGGTAGCGCAGGCGCTCGAAGAAAGTCTCGTGCTTCTGACGCTTGACCCCCGAGTGCTGCAATATGATGTTCGAACGGTCCATGTTGATAAGCGGCGCGTGAGAAAGCGAGGTCGATAGGAAGTTAATGCTGTACGATCATGTCGATTTTCGGGTCGGAAACGTTGCGCGTGTACGGCCGCTCTACGACGCGTTGCTCTTGGCGTGGGGGTACACGGATCTCCACGAAGACAGCGAGTCGGTCGGGTATCATCGCCCGGGCGAGACCGGCGACGACGCGTTCTTCTGGATCGTGCATGAGGACGGTCACGTCCCAAACGGAACGCGCGTCGCTTTCGCCGTGCCGTCTCGCGACGACGTCGATCGCTTCTCCCAGATCGCGCGCGAGCATGGCGCGCGCGAGCTCGACGGACCGCTGCTCATGTCCGAGTATAGTCCGAACTACTACGCCTCATTCTTCGAAGACGCGGAAGGCAACAAGCTCGAGATCTGCTGCCGCGTCGCTTTATCCTAAACGCGACGCTACGATCGGTTCTCGCGTTCGCTCGCACCCTCGTACCTAGAGCCGCCGCTACCCGTACGATCGGGGCCGCGCCTGCCAGGAACGAGCGTCGTCCCTGAAGGTTGCCGGAGTGTGACGGGAGCATATCCGATGTATGAACGTCCGAGAGATTTTGCTCATCGGGCTCGGCCTCGTGGCGCTGCTGCTCGTGGTTTCGTGGACGGCCCATATTGTGCGCCGGGGCGGATTCGCGTTGCCGAAGCCGCTTGAGCTCGGAATCGGGTTCGTGACGAACTTTTTCGACACTCTGGGCATCGGATCGTTCGCACCGACAACGTCATTGTTCAAGCTATTTCATCTCGTTCCCGACGAGCGAATCCCCGGTACCCTCAACGTCGGAGACACGCTACCGACTATATTGGAAGCGCTTCTCTTCATCGGGTTTACGCGCAGTGCCGCGGTCGAGCCGGTTACGCTCGTTTCGCTCATCGGTGCTGCCGTTGTCGGAGCTTGGCTCGGGGCGGGCGTCGTTGCGCATTGGCCCCGGCGCTACATTCAGGTCGGAATGGGCACTGTGTTGCTCGTTGCAGCGGCGCTCTTCGTAATGAAGAACCTAAACTGGCTTCCGGGCGGCGGGCATGCGCACGCATTGGCAGGTATAAAGCTCGCGGTCGGTATCGGCATTAATTTTTGTTTGGGCGCGCTCATGACGATCGGCATAGGCCTCTACGCTCCTGCGATGATGATGGTGGCGTTACTCGGCATGGAGCCGGCTGTTGCATTTCCGATCATGATGGGTTCATGCGCCTTCCTCATGCCTTTTGCAGGCGTGCGCTTCATTCGGTTCGATGCCTACGCGCTGCGAGCTGCACTCGGCCTTGCCGTCGGTGGTATTCCGGGTGTGTACCTTGCGTGGAGATTCTTTCAGTGGCTGCCGATAACGGCCGTGCGCTGGCTGGTCGTTGTCGTTGTGGTGTATGCCGCGATTGCCATGTTGCGCTCGGCAGCGCAGGGTCGGTCGGGCGCCTCCCTTGACTCCGCGACCACGTAGCGGTCGAGGAGTTAGCCAAGCGCTAGGCGGTAGCAGCGAGGGCGTTATAGACGAACGCGCCGCCGACCATCGTGCCGGTGACGCGGTACTCCGCGTCCCATATCGAGAGATCGGCGCGCATGCCTGGGGCAATACGTCCCATGAGATGGTGATGGCTGACGAGCCTCGCGGGAGCGTGCGTCGCTGCGACGATCGCTCGCGCGAACGGTAGCTCGGCGTACTGCATGTAGTTGCGCACTGCCTCATCCATCGTGAGCGCGCTCCCCGCGATGGTTCCGTCGGCCGCGCGCATGACGCCCCCTTCGATGTGGTACCCGGAATCTGCCGGGGGCATGTTGTCCGTTGCCAGAACGATGCGTTCTGCGAGCGTACGGTGGAGGATGTCGATCATCACCGGTGCGACGTGGAAGCCATCGCAAATCACCTGCACGAGCGTGCGGCGGTCTTGAATGAACGCGGCGAGCAGCGAGGGATCGCGATGATCGAGCGGCGGCATACCATTGAAGGCGTGCGTCAGCGAGCGAAAACCGAGCCCGATCGCGAGCATCCCCTCGCGGTACCGCGCCCCGGTGTGCCCTGCGGAACACGTGACGCCGTGCTCGAGAAAGATGCGCGCAGCCTCAGCTGCGCCCTCGATCTCGGGAGCGAGTGTCACCATCAGGCAGCCGCCGTGGCACGCGTCGATCATCTCCTTCGCGCCGCGCTCGGATGCGGGGAGCAGCCATTCACTCCGATGCACGCGCCGGAACTTGGGGTTCAGGAACGGGCCCTCGAAGTGCACACCGAGACAGCGTGCGCCATGCGGCTCGTCCTCCTCGAGAGCGTGCGCCGCCTCGATGACTTCCGATGCAGCGTGCAGCATCGACTCCCACGGCGCGGTCATGATGCCTGCCAAGAAACCGGTAACGCCGTAGCGCGCGAACTCGCGCGAGGCCACGGGGACAGCATTGCCTTGGTCGCGATTGAAAAGCTGCTCGGCTGCGCCGTTCGTGTGGACGTCGATGAGCCCGGGAGCGATCGTGCTTCCCTCGGGAAGTCGCAGATCGCACTCGCCGTCTACAGGGAGTATTGCGTCGATGCGTCCTTCCGCAATCGCCAAGCGACCGAACGTCGAGCTTCCGTCGCCAACCGCGATAGAAGCGGGCCCCAGCGTGACCACGAGCCGTCAGCTTCGAGCCGGGGCCGATTTCTCTTCTCCAAACGTAACTCGCGACGGGAAACCTTAAGGTCATTCGGCCGAGGAGGCTCCGACCGACGAGCGGAGCTAGGACGGAGGGAGCGAGGAGGCGGAGCAGGCGAGCTCGGACGGCGAGCGACGAACGGCTCTGAGACCGAATGACCTTACGCTTTGCCGTCTCGGATAAGCGCTAATGCTTCGTCGCGGTGCTGCTCCATGAGCTCCTCTGTATCGCCTTCGACGTTAAGGCGCAGGAGCGGTTCGGTGTTCGAGGGGCGGACGTTCATCCACCAATGCGGATAGGAGATCGTTGCGCCGTCGAGGTGATCGATCGAGGCGTCCTTATAGTGCGACTCGATGCGTGCGAGCGTCGCGGGAACGTCCGCAACGTGCGAGTTGATCTCTCCCGACCGGAAGCGCGTGTTGATAGGCGCGATCACGGCACTCACGGGAACGGTGGCCTCGCTGAAGACCTCGAGACACTGCATGAGTGCGATCATCCCTGAGTCGGCATACCAGTTGTCCTTGAAGTAGAAATGGCCGCTATGCTCGCCGCCGAAGAGGATGTCTTGCTCGCGCATCGTCTTCTTGATGATGGAGTGGCCGACTTGCGAGCGGATCGGTACACCGCCGGCACGCGTGATGAGCTCCGGAACGCTGCGGCTGCAGATGAGGTTGTACAGGATCTTCGCGCCCGGGTGCCGCTTGAGGGTGTTGAGCGCTACGAGCGCGGTGACCATGCTGCCGTCGACGATCGCTCCCTTCTCGTCGACGATGAACATGCGATCGGCATCGCCGTCGAAGGCGACGCCGAGATCGCATGCATGTTTCTTTACCGCCGCTTGCAGATCTGCCATGTTCTCCGGCTCGATCGGACTCGCGGGGTGATTCGGGAAACTTCCGTCGAGCTCGAAGTAGAGCGGGGTCACGTCACACGGGAGATACTTGAAGACGTACGGCACCGTCTTACCAGCCATGCCGTTTCCTGCATCGATGGCGATCTTGAACGGTTTGACGATTCGACGGTCGATGAATGAGAGACAGTGCTCCGCAAACGCATCCAGCACGTCGCGCTCGGAGACGGTTCCGGGCGTGCTCGCCGCATCCGGCAGCGAGCCGGAGAGAATGCGATCGCGGATCTCCGCGAGGCCCGTTTCCAGGGAGATCGCTTCAGCTCGGGCGCGTGTAAACTTCATGCCGTTGTAGTTTGCAGGGTTGTGGGACGCCGTGATCATGACGCCGCCGTCAAAGGCAAACTTTCCGACTGCAAAGTAGAGCGCATCGGTTGAGACGAGGCCGATGTCGACGACGTCGGCGCCCGCATCGGTCGCGCCGCGCGCGAAGGCTTGGAAGAGCTTGGTTCCCGAAGGGCGCATATCGCGCCCGACGACGATCGTGCGAGCGCGAAGGAGCGGGACGAAACAGCGCCCGATGCCGTACGCGACGTCGTCGTTCAGCTCTGCCGGATAAATCCCCCGAACGTCGTACGATTTGAAGATGCTCGTGTCGAGCCGCGGCTGCATGGCGGCCTGTTCGGAGGTCCCCTTCTGAAACCTCTGCCTGCGTTGACCGAGCGAGCTACCGGCACGGTCGTCTTCACGATCTTTCTCGTCATCACGCTCGGGATCGCGGTTCAAGGCGCCTTTCAAACGCGGGCGAGCATCGCAGTTACCTTCAACCGTTTGGCGGAGATGCAACGCGCGCAGACGGACTTGCAAGAGATGCTGCGGTTGCAAATCAACGAGGAGGACTCCCTCCGCGGCTTCGTCCTCACGCAAGATCCGTTTTACGTGCAGCAGTACGCGCAAGCGACGTCGGAGTGGGGTGGGAAGGAGCGAGCGGTTCGCGCGGCGCTCATCGATCAGCACCTGAGCCTCGCGCTGTCGCTCCTCGATGACTACGTGGCGGTGCAGCAGCGCTGGCGCAGAGAGATCGCACAGCCGCTGCTCGTCAACCCGGGGCGCGACGTCGTCTCGCTCGAGAAGAAGACGAAGCTCTTCATCGAGTACCAGGAAGATACGACGGAGGGTGTTCGCATCGCGCTCGTCGACGAGAGTGCGCGGCTCGCCCACAGCACGCAAGACCAAATCAATCGGACGTCCTATGTCCGTGCCTTCTGGCTCCTCATCTTCGGGCTTCTCGCAGTGCTCTTCAATGCGTACGGCTCGAGGCTCAATCGCGAGTTGCAGGAAGAGCGCATGGTTACCGACGTCCTGCAGCAGGCCTTCCGAAGCACGCACGCGCCGATTCCGAACTGTGAGGTCGGCTCGGCCTACCTGTCCGCAACGAGCCGCGTTCGCGTCGGCGGCGACGTCTACGACGTCTTTCCGCTCTCGGAGGGTAAGGCGCTGCTGCTCGTGGCCGATGTGAGCGGCAAGGGCGTCGACGCGGCAGTCCTGACGGCGTTCGTCCGCTTTACCGTGCGGTCGATTGCGCTGCGGAACGCCGATCCGGGCACAATCCTCACCGAGTTCAATGAGACGTTTGGAAGAACCATCGATAACCCGTCGCTCTTCATCACCATGTTCGTCGGCATATTGGACTGCACGCAGGATGTGCTCACCTACGCGAGCGCCGGACACGACTCAGCGTACGTTCGCCGCGCTGCGCAGGGCCGGGTAGAGGCGTTGGCGGTGACCGGGCCGCTCGTGGGCGTCATGGAGAGCAGCTATCGATCCGAGGTGAAACAGCTCTCGCGCGACGATGTGATCGTGCTCGCTACCGACGGCCTCACCGAGTCGCGCACGCGGTCCGGCGAGCTGCTCGGCGAGCACGGCGCGATGGAGTGGATCGCAGCCGGCCCCTCGGGTGCTCGGGACCTCGCCGACGACCTCATCCGGCGCGTCCGCAAGCGCAGCGGAAATCGCCCCAGCGACGATCTCGCTCTGCTCACGGTTCGACTCCTCAACGGTGCAGACGATGCGTAAGGCGGCGTGCGCGCTCTTCTTGGCCCTGCTGGCGGTCGCCGCTACGGCTCCGGCAGACCCCGTATGCCACTTGCGCGCTCCGCAGCGCGTCGTGCTTTTCGGCGCCGGAGACGACCCCAGCGTCCTGCTGTGGGATTCGCGTTTCCGGCTGCGCGCCTATCACCTCGCCTCCTTCGATGAAGCGCAGGCGATGCTGTCGCGCGCGCTCCTCGTCTCCGGAGGGACGCGCGCCGTTACTCTCTCCTGCATCGGGAATTTCGTGCAGCCTCGCTATGGTCTCTCACTCGACGACGCACTCTTCGTACGTATCCTTACCGGCCCGCTGCACGGGCGGACCGGATGGGTTATCGGCTCCGACGCGCGTGTCATGCGTTAAGAAGCGTTAGTGTCCGTGGTTACAGGTCGTTCTTGCGGACACTTGCCTCGCACGTCGTGTGCTCGGCTGCGCTCGCCTCTGCGCGGTTCCCGCCGTCCTAGCTCCGC
>JASHTE010000273.1 GCA_030040695.1 Vulcanimicrobiota bacterium
ATACCGCGATTACGTTCGACAAGTGCGCGAATAGGAACGGCAGCGAGGTCGTCGGCCCGCACGCCGGAGAGGACGCCGCCGTATCGGCCGATGGGCGTGCGAATGCCGTCGCAGAGATAGACGCCCTTCATCTGCCTTCGATCACGCTTTCGCGCGTCGCCGCCGAGTGACCGCGAAAGAGCGCGACGAGCCGCCCGTCCTCAGCGGTCACCGTCACGTCGTAGATACCGAAGCGCCCCGCGAGGCTCGTCTCGCGCGCCTCGGCTGTAAGCACCTCGCCTTCGCGTCCCGGTGACATGAATGTGATCGAGCAATGCTGCGCGACGGTGCGAACGTTGCGGGAGTTGCAGGCGAATGCGAACGCGGAATCGGCGAGCGTGAAAATCGCCCCGCCGTGCGCCGTCTCGTGACCGTTGATCATCTCCGGCAACAGACGCATCGAGAGGCGTGCGAAGCCGGGGCCGACCGCTTCGATGCGCATCCCGGCGGCCTGTGAAGCGCGGTCGCGGTCGAACATCGCGCCCGCGCACTGCTGAGCGAGCTGCGCATCTTCAGCAGCCATCATTCTCCCCTGAATACCGGCGCACGTTTTTCGCTAAAGGCCTCAATGCCTTCGCGGTAGTCGGCGGTTGCGCCGAGCGCACGCTGCAGCTCGCGTTCGAGGTCGAGCTGGGCGTCGAGATTCTGCTCCCATGCCCGCGCCGTTGCAGACTTGATCGCGGCGAGCGCTTTCGGCGGCGCCGCCGCAAGCGTTCTTGCAAGCTCGTCGCAGACACCGTCGAGCTCATCACCGTCCACGACTCGCCAAATGGCGCCCCATTCGTGTGCTTGGCGCGCCGTAATAGGCGAGCCGAGCATCGAGACGGCGACAGCGCGTGCGTTGCCGATGAGGCGCGGCAGCATCCACGTGCCGCCGGAATCCGGAAGCAATCCGATCCGCGAGAAGGATTCGACGAACTGTGCCGACTCCGAGGCAACGACGATGTCGCAGGCAAAGGCCAGGTTTGCGCCGGCACCCGCGGCGACGCCATTGACACGCGCAAGCACCGGCTTCTCGATCCCGCGAATCGCTCGCACGAGCGGATTGTAGCTGCGCTCGAGCCACGCGCCGAGATCACGCCCCGGCCGAATCGCTGACTCCGCGAGATCCTGCCCGGCACAGAAGGCGCGTCCGGCGCCGGTGAGCAGGACGACACGAGTTTCGCTATCTCCGGCGGCTTCCTCGAAGGCCGATCGAGCCGCCTGCGCCATCTCACCGGTCATCGCGTTGAGTTTCTCCGGGCGGTTCAAGGTGATGCGGCGGACGCCGCCCGCTCTGGAAACGAGAATCTGATCGCTCATACGAGCTGCGCCGCGATCGCATCGACGTCGAGCTCGATACGATCGCTCACGGGATGGCTCTGGCACATGAGCACGACGCCGCTGCGGACTTCATAGTCTTCGAGCGCAAAGTGCACGTCCATGTCCACCTCTCCGCTGCGAAGCTGCGCCCGGCACGATGAGCAAACACCGCCCTTGCACGAGTGCGGTAGGTCGATCCCGTTTCGGAGACCCGCGTCGAGAATCGACTCGCGCCCCTTGTGAACGTCGAACGTTCGGATCGCTCCGTCGATGGTTACGCTCACATGGCAGAGGTCGTCGTGCTGTTGCATTGCGGGCCGCGGCCGCCGAACACGCTGCGTCCGATCGGTCGTGAAGCGCTCGACGAGCACCCGCTTACGGTCGAACCCGCAGTCTTTGAGAGCGTGAACGACGCTCTCCATCATCGACTCGGGGCCGCAGAGAAAAACGTAGTCGATCTCCGTGAGATCGATCCAGCCCTTCGCGAGCTCGGTCACACGCTCTCGATCGATGCGTCCGTTAAAGAGGTCGATCTCCTGTTTCTCGCGGCTCGTCACGAAGATGAGCGCGAAGCGGTCGAGATAGCGATCCTTCAGTCGCAGCAGCTCCTCACGAAACATCGTCGCCGATGAAGAGCGATTCCCGTAGACGAGCGTGAACCGGCTCCGCGGCTCGACGGCGAGCGTCGTCTCGATGAGCGACAGCACCGGCGTGATCCCGCTCCCAGCGGCAAAGGCGAGA
Organism: Vulcanimicrobiota bacterium; assembly: GCA_030040695.1. Classification (GTDB taxonomy): domain Bacteria; phylum Vulcanimicrobiota; class Vulcanimicrobiia; order Vulcanimicrobiales; family Vulcanimicrobiaceae; genus Tyrphobacter. The sequence continues at coordinate 2,083 of JASHTE010000273.1, forward strand.
TAGTGGCGGCGGTTGTCCGCATCGAGCGGCAGAAAGAAACGCCCCTCCGGAGGCGCGGCCTCGAGCTGCATTCCAGGCGCCAGCGTCGCGTGCGCCCACGACGAGAAGAGCCCGTCGTCGACGCGCTTGATCGCCACACGCAAGCTCCCGGAGAGCGGGCTCGAACATATCGAGTACGACCTGCGCTCTTGGTTGCCGTCGATCATCGTGCGCAGCGTGAGATATTGCCCGTGCTTGAACGCGAAGGCATCGCGCAAGTACTCCGGAACCTCGAGTTCGACGACGACCGCGTCGCGCGTCTCTTTGCGCACGTCGCGCACATTGAGAGCATGGAAGCGCATTGACGTCAGAACCTCTTGAAGTAGTCGAAGGGTTCGTCGCACTGGTTGCAGCGATAGAGCGCCTTGCACGGCGTCGAGCCGAAGTGCGCGAGCTCGCGTGCCGAGACCGAGCCACAGCGGGGGCAGCGCGCGGCGTCCTCGGGCGGCGCGATTCCGAAGGCGCGCAGCCGCTCTCGGCCGCGCTCATTGATCCATGCCGTCGTCCACGCCGGCGAGAGCTGCATGACGACGCGCCCGTTCTCGATGCCGTGTTCGCGCAGCGCGCGCTCAACGTCCTCACGAATCGTCTCCGTGGCTGGGCAGCCTGAGTAGGTTGGCGTCAGTATCACTTCGAGCACTCCGTCACTCGCGTGTCGCACGTCCCGGAGGATGCCAAGATCCGTAATCGACACGACGGGAATCTCCGGATCGCGAACATCGTCGAGCCATACTCGAATGCTTTCAACGCTGTTACGTCCGCCGACGGTTACCATACGGCTCCAGCGATCGTGCGCGGTAGTATTTGCATCTCGGCGAGGAGATACCCGAGCGCCTCCGTGTGCACGCCTTGCTTTCCGCCGCGTTGCATCCACGGATCGACCGGCAGCTCGAGCGCCGCCGCGCCGAACGTCGTTTTAACACGCTCGAGCCACGGTTCGCGCAGCGCGGCGGGTGCGAAACCGATTCCTCCCGACGCCATGGCGGTGTCGACGTCATCTGCCAGGAAGAGCTCGCCCGTGTAGCGCCAAAGTTCGTTCACCGCACGCTGCATCCGCGCATGGCTCTCTTCGGTGCCGTCACCCAAGCGAACCACCCAGTCTTCGCTGCGACGCAGATGGTAGGCGTTCTCCTTGCGCGACTTCTCGGCAACTGCAGCGATGCGTTCGTCTTTCGAGCGCACGAGCTCCGCAAACGCCAGGGATGCCCAGAGATCGTAGAAGTACCCGCGTGCGGTCGTCTCTGCGAAGTCGCCGTTCGGCCGCTCGACGAGCAGTACGTTACGAAACGCACCGGCGTCCCGGTGAAAGGCGAGCGTATCTTCGTCGCGGGCTGCACCCTCGAGCTCGCCGGCGTAGGCGAGCCACAGCCGCGCTTGACCGAAGAGGTCGAGCGAAACATTCGCGAGTGCGACGTCCTCTTCCATGACCGGAGCATGCGCCACTAACGCGCAGAGTCGCTGCGCGAGCACGAGAGCGCTATCGCCGAACCGCAACACATATTCTAGGCGCGCTCTCATAGATGCTCTACACCTTCGGGAACGCGGTACGAGGTCGGAAAGCGATAACGTTTGTCCTCGGAAGGCTCGAAGAATGCTTCGCCTTCCGAGGGATCCGTCGCGTGAACGTCCTCCGAGTTGACGACCCAGATGCTCACGCCCTCGTTGCGGCGCGTGTAGAGGTCGCGAGCGTTCTCGAGCGCCATTCGCGCGTCGGCTGCGTGCAAGCTGCCGACATGCTTGTGCGCAAGTCCTGCCTCGCTGCGCACGAAGACCTCCCACTGCGGCCAGCCTTTGGTCACGCTGCGTCGCTCCTCTCAGCGCGTTTGCGAGCGTATTCGATCGCAGCGTCTCGCACCCACGCTCCCTCCTCCCACGCATCGACGCGCGTCTGCAAACGATCCTTGTTGCACGGCCCGTCGCCCTTGATCACGCGGTAGAACTCATCCCAGTCGATCGGTCCGATCTCGTAGTGCTGCGTCTGCTCGTTCCAGCCCAGCTGCGGATCGGGAACCTTCAACCCGAGTTTATCGGACTGTGGAACCGTCTGGTCGATGAACTTCTGGCGGAGCTCG
>JASHTE010000274.1 GCA_030040695.1 Vulcanimicrobiota bacterium
CTACCGCGACGTTCTTGTGGTGGAGCCGTGAGAGCGCGCAAACGGGGTCGGCGATATCCACTGGCGCTTTCGGAGTGGCCCGATGTCATGGCCCCCGAGCAACTCGCCCTGTGCCTCGGGGTCCATGTGGACGCAATCTACTACGCGATCAAGCACCAGGGCGCGCCGCATAAGCTCATCGGAAAGCGGCGCTGCCATATCTTTCGCGACGACTGGCTGGCATGGATGCGCAGTCACAAAAAAACGTTCAGGGATGAACCTTCCATCGATGAGATCCCTTCTACACCGACGGAGCCTGCTTTACATGAGTATGAGACAGCTTAACCCGGCTTACTGGCTGGGCGCTATGGTTCTCGCTGCCGCACTCACCGCGTGCAACGGCGGTCGTGGCTCGAGCGGCACAACGCCGGCCACGCCGAGTCCCACTGCAACGCCCATGACGCCAAGTCCAACTGCGATGCCAACGTCGCCCGCCGCGACGTACGCGGGAACCGAGGCAGTCGCGAACGTCTACGATAACTATCCTCCACCGACCATCGACCCGAACGTGACGCCGTATCCAAACACGAACGTCACGTACGACTTGAGCGCAAGTGTGTCGAGCTCGAGCGGCGGGAGCGTCATTACCACCGACGAGACGGTGACCGAGCCGAACGAGCAACTCATGACGACGGTCATCACGGATGCAACGACAGAGCCTAACGGCCCCGTGGAGGACGTCGCAGAGACCCAGACGAGCTACGCCGACAGCGATGACTACACGCAAGTCGTCAACTATTCGACGCCGTTTGTCGTCGACGAGGATCCTGAAGACAATAATGCCACTTGGACGAACACCGCGGGGAAGACGACCGACGAGACGTACAGCGGGGGTCAGACCGACGACCGCACGACCAACAGCGACGGCTCCTATAGCGAGAACGAAACCGATAGCGTGGACGACATTCAAGATACTGCCACCGTAGGGAGCAACGCAGCAGGTTCGTGGGCGGCGGCCGCCGACTCGGCCGGCTTCTACGACGGGTACTTCACGGGCTTCACTTGGACAGCGCCTTCCGGGGGCGATGTGACGTTCACCGCGACGGAGAGCTCCGCGACCGGTTGCGGCAGCTCGTGCACCGAGACGCTCGCGGTACCAGCGTTCTTTTCAACAAATCCTCTCACGCTCTATTCGAACTCGTCAACGATTACAACGGGTGTGAGCTATCCGGGGAGTTGCGACGTACCGAGCACGTACGGCACGATAGGCAACCAGATCGCGAGCACGACGACCGACACCGACCCGCTCTTCGGGTTCATCGAGAACACGACGATTAATGCATACACGTCGAGCACATACGGCCTCGTCTGCGTCGAATCGACCGACATTCTCTCTACGTACTATGATTGGAACGGTGACGACTATTACTTCCTCGTTGCCGGTAGCGGTCCGCCCTTCGTCACGACGACGACCACTACCAGATTGACCCTTGCGAGCGGTGCGGGCGTTGGCGTCCTCTCGCGAATCGCGACCGCAAAAGCCGCTACGTCGGGCACGCCGAGCTCAGTGCAGGCGGCTGACGAAGTCGCGCTCGCGCGCTCGCTCGTGGTCGGCCAGGCGATTCGCGCCAGAGCAAAACTCAAGGAGCTCATCCTCGCGCACCTGCGCGAGCACATCAACGGAGTGAAATGACAATGACCGGCATGATTGTTAAAACGGTTCTCGCTGCAGCTGTGATCGGAGCGCTCGTCGCCTGTCAAGGTGGCAGTGCCCTGCCGGGAACGCACACAAGCAGCAACCCTAGCGGCGTGCAGCCGTACAAAGGGCCCTCAAGCCTGACGTTCACTTGGAGCTCGCCGATGCTCGAGGGCGCAACGTACATGGGCCCGGCGACAATTCCCGGCAAGATCCTGTTGAACGTGCAACCGCAGCTCCAGAATGAGGAGGGGCTCCTGGAGTATGCGACTTCGACCGCAACGCCCGATGCGCCGAACTATCGCCGTTGGCTGACGCCGGAGGAAATCGGTGAACGCTACGGCGCTTCGCAATCGGCAATTGACGCGGACATGAAATATTTCGCGAGCTACGGGCTCAGTGCGGGGACGTGGCCGCAGCATTTGATGATTGCGGTCATGGGGTCGCAGTCGGAGATGGAAAATGCGTTCGGCACGAAGTTCGGCGTTTGGCAGATCGCGACGCCGACCGGTCCCGTCGAGGTCTACGGCCCGGAGCCGGGCGAGCCGCCGCACTTCATGAGCGCGATTCCGGTGATGGCGGTGATGGGCCTCGTCGGGTTTCATCCGCAACATACATATATCGAGCGTCCTGCCGACACGCAAGGGTACGGCTACACGGCGCCGATCATTCGAAATGGCTTCGACTACATCGGCCCCATCAATGCCGGTGACAACGGGTCGGGCATCAACGTCGGCATCATCGGCACGGGCCCGATTGTGACGGGCTCCGATGGCGACGTTGCGGGATACGCGCAGGTGTCCGGAATCTCGTCGACCGATGTCGGGACCGTCGTCCTGAAGGACGTCGAGCCGCAAACGGGTGACTCGGCGTTCTGTCCAAACGACTCCGACTGCGAGGATCCGTATCCCGCAGGCTTACAAACGCCACCGCCCGCCACCGCGCCCTGCAGCTCGACGGTCAACCCAGACGGCCCGGGAATCGTCACGACCGATCCTGCCTGCAACGAGGAGGACGGCGAGGCTCAGCTTGACACCGAGATGACGGCGGGCATGGCGCCCGGAGCGGCGATCGACTTCTATCTCGCTTACAACGCGGAGGATTGCGCACCCCAGTACTTCGACTGCGCCAGCGGCTGGGCTGGGAAGAGTACTCCCGTCGGGATCGAGGGCATCTACCTCGTCGATGACGAGGTCCAGCAGGCGATTGCCGACGACCTCGTCGACGTGCTCTCGCTGAGCTACGGCGCCGGTGAGCAAGAAGAGCTCAACTTTTATTTCAACAGCAGTGGCGAGGGGCCGGGGCCTGACGAGTTTGCAGCCCTCGCATCCGAGGGCGTCACGGTCTTTGTCGCCTCTGGCGACAATGGCGCCTACGAATGCGATTCAGACGGTGAGGAGTACGGCGAGAAGTGCGTTTCCTACCCCGCAAGCGATCCTTCGGTGATAGGTGTGGGTGGGGTGAACGCTCCTTTCACGAGCTCGGGTCAGTTGCAGCCTGGTACGCAGGTCACCGCGTGGGCCTCGAACACGACGTACGGTGGTGACGGCTACGACGACAACTCGTCAGGAACAGGCGGCGGCATATCGCTGTACTTCAGCCCGCAGGCGTGGCAGAGCGCGTCAGCGATCGGCGCAAAGAAACGTGAGGTACCCGACATCGCGCTTCTCGCCGATCCGAACACGGGGCCGATGATCGTGGAGGACTGGGCATTCCTCTCGCACTCCGAGGACTACTTTGAGATCGGCGGAACCTCGGCGGCTGCACCACTCTCCGCGGCAATGTTCGCCGACTCCCTCTCCGCCTGCAAAGGGAACACGACGTGCTCGCACACGACCTCCGGCAGCCACGGGTATCGGTGGGGGCTCGCAGCTGCGAGTGCGTTCTACAGCGTCGCGGAGAGCGAAGCCAACTTCGGCAAACAAGCCGAATGCGCCGGCGGATCATCAGGCGCCTTCTACGACGTTTGTGCCGGCGAGAATGATACGAATAGCGGCGGGGCCATACAGCCGGGCTATCCTGCTGCTCCGGGATACGACATGGACACGGGTCTCGGCGTGCCATTTGGCGGCTTTTTGATCGACGCGCTCTTCAGCTACTGTGCCTGCGGTACGGAGAGCATTCCGTAAAAAAGTTTGCGGGATGCTTTTTCGACCGATCTGCCGCCTTTTGCACCGAGTTGCACCGATTTAAGACGGTTTGCATCGAAGTAGCCCGATTTACACCGATTTATTTGGAAAAGCGCGATTTGCGTTGCTAAGTTAAGCAGCCGTATACTCGGCGCACAACTT
>JASHTE010000275.1 GCA_030040695.1 Vulcanimicrobiota bacterium
TCCACGACGAGCGCCTGCTGCCCCATCGAGGTACACATGACGATGCGCGCCGACGGGTCATGCGCGAGAATCTGCTTCACTGCAGCAATGCCGTCCATCTCCGGCATGACGACGTCCATCGTCACGAGATCCGGATGAAGCTCCACGTACTTTTCCACCGCCTCCACGCCGTTTTGCGCCTCTCCGACAACGTCGAAGCCGCTCTTCGCAAGGATGCCCTTGATCATCATTCGCATCACGACCGCGTCGTCGACGATGAGAACGCGCTTACTCATGCTGTTTCCCCACACAGATAGCCATTCGGCCAGCGTAGCTACCTTCTTTACCGGCGACGGGTCGACCGCTTGTAAAGCTTCTGCAATTGCCCTCGGGGGGATTTAAGGTACTCAGCCTTCAATAAGAAGGCCTTGAAGACGCCTTTTTTACCACAAGGGGGAGCCTTTTTGCGACATACGCTCGGCGTGACTGCGGGCATCATGGCGGCCGCCGCACTCCTGGCGGGATGCGGCAAGACCTATCCTGTGAGCACGGTCGTGCCGACGGCAACGCCGATAAAGCCCTACGTCTCGAGCGTATACATCTTCCCCACACCCACTGCGAGTCCGGCGACCTCGCCGAGTGCGGAGCCGATGGGGATTGCGTCCGCCGCGTCCACCTCCAACTGCGCGAGTGAGGAGATTTGGTTCACGCTCGAACGGACCGACCAGGTCGGCTTCCTCAACGACGAAGCCAAGTACGAGTTCTACACCCTGCCGAACCCAGGCTCCGAGCCCTACGGCATCGCGTGCGGTATCAACGGATTCATGTGGTTCACCGAATACGCAGGCGACCGCATCGGCACGTTCGACACGAGTACCAGCACCTTCACCGAATACTCGATTCCCACGACGGACTCCGAGCCGACCGCGATCGTGCTCGGCTCGGACAACGGCCTTTGGTTCACCGAGTCGAACACGGGCAAAATCGGGCGCATCGACCAGACGAGCGACGCGATTACCGAAACCTCCCTGACCGGTGGATCGGCGACGGAGCCCTTCGACGCAACGCTCGGACCCGACGAGAACATCTGGTTTACGCTCGAAGGCAGCGACCAGATCGGCGTCATCACGCCCTCTTACGGCGTAACGCTCTACAACGTACCGACGGCGAGCGCAGAGCCGTACGCCATCATCAGCGCTGAGAACGAGCTCTGGTTCACCGAGGAGAACGCCGGTAAGATCGGGAGCATCACGACGAACACCGGCACGGTGACCGAGGTCACGCTGACCGCCTGCCCGCATCCGCAATCACTCGTCTTCGGCGTCGATTCGAACTTCTACATCTTCTGCTCCGGGCAGACCACGTTCGTGCAGTACGATCCCTTTACGGGTGCGCAGACGAGCTACGATCTCAGATCAGGCTCCGTTGCGCAGTGGTCGATCCTCGGCTTCGATCAGAAAATCTACCTCACCGACAGCGGACTGAACGCGATCACTCAGATATCGTACTGAGTACTACGACATCGCCCGTGCCTACGAGCATCTCCCGAGCGTCGACGCGCACGAGATGCAGCACGCTCTGCGGCGCGAGGACAACGCTCTCGACCACGTGAATGCGCCGCGGGCCGCTTGGCGCTCGCGCCCGCTGCACGAGGCGGCCGACGATCCCCAATGCGCCGAGCATCACGGCAACCGTCGCAAGCGCCACCAGGTAGTGAGGCCAAAAGCCCATCACACGCCTTCGAGAAAGTTCTTCACGAGTCGCGCCCCGTGCTCGCTCATCACGGATTCCGGATGAAACTGCACCGCGTGGACCGGGCGCTCGCGATGCGTGATGCCCTGGATCACGCCCTCTTCGCTCCGGGCGGTTATTCTCAGCGCGTGCGGGAGCGACGCGTCGTCGAGCGCGAGCGAATGGTAACGCGTCGCAATCAGTGGTGACGGAAGCCCTGCGAAGAGGCCGCTTCCGTCATGCTCGACACGCGAGGTCTTTCCATGCATCAGCCGCGGCGCATGCCCGACGGTACCGCCGAGCGCCTCGCCGATCGCCTGCAGTCCCAAGCAGACGCCAAAGAGCGGCGTGCCGCCATCGATCGCGGCACGCACGATCGCGAGCACGCGCGGAATCTCGCGCGGGTGGCCCGGCCCCGGCCCGATCACGATTGCTTCGTATCGTTCGTGGAGCTCCGGCACGAGCTTCGGGTCGTCGCTGAGAACGACGTCGGGTTTCGCGCCTTGCGAGGCGAGCAAGTGCACAACGTTATATGCGAACGAGTCGTAGTGATCGACGTAGAGCACCTTCATAGAGTGACTCTGAGGACCTCTCTCGCAATCCGAGTCTTGCTCAGGATCTCTTCGTACTCCGCCGCGGGATCGCTGTCGGCGACGATTCCAGCCGACGCCTGCCACCACGCTCTTCCCTTCTGAACGTGTACGCTACGGAGCGTGATGCAGGAGTCGAAGTCGCCGCCGTAGCTCCAACGTCCGATGCTGCCTGCGTAGAAGCCGCGCGTCACCGGCTCGAGCTCGTCGATGATCTGCATGGCCCGCACTTTCGGCGTCCCCGTGACCGTGCCGGCGGGAAAGCCCGCACGGAAGAGATCGAGCGCATCGCAGGGGGGGCGCAGCCTCCCCGTGACGTCGGAGACGATGTGCATCACGTGGCTGTACCGCTCGATCTGCAGCAACTCATCGACGTCGACGCTTCCAAACTCGCAGACCGCACCAAGGTCGTTGCGCCCCAGATCGACGAGCATCACGTGCTCGGCGCGCTCCTTCTCGTTCGCGAGCAGCTCCTGCGCGATTCGCGCATCCTCATCGTCGCTCTCGCCCCGCGGCCGTGTTCCGGCGAGTGGCCGAATCCGTGCGCGGCGTCCTTCGAGACGCACGAGAAACTCCGGCGAGGCCCCAAGCAGCTCGCCGAAGGGCGTCTCGACGTAGAACATGTAGGGCGAAGCATTACGCCGACGCAGCGCGCGGTAGAGGTCGAACGGATCGCCTTCGAGCGTAGCGCTGAAGCGAATGCCGAGCTGCAGTTGGTAGACGTCCCCGTCGTAGACGTGCCGCTTCACCGCGTCGACGAGCTCGAGGTATCGTGCCCGTTCGATGCTCTGCGAGATCGGGCCGGCGCCGCGTACTTCGCCCGGTAACGCCGGCGTAGCGCGAGCGAGCCGCTCGACGTAACCATCGATGCGTCGCTCGAGCGCCGAACCCTCGGCGCCGCATGTCCAGATCGTAAGCATGTCCGTAAAATGATCGAAGATCAGCCAACCGGAGGGAATGGCGACGTACGCTGCCTGCATTGCAGGAGCATCCGGATTGCGTCTCGGCAAATGGGCCATCGGGCGCGCCGCATCGTACGCGAATGCGACGAGCGCTCCGCCGAGCTCACCATCGTCGCGTATTGCACGGTACGGCTCGATCCACGCTCGTATCTCCTCGAAGAGCCTCTCGCCGGCATCGAAGCTGCGAGCGTCGAGATAGTCGATTCCCAAGAACGAATAGCGCGAGATGCGCCCCCCGTGTTCGACCGACTCCAAGAGACACGACGGCGCCCCTCCCGCGAGCGCGAGATAGGCGCCGATCGGCGTGAAGACGTCGGCCGGAAGGCGCCGAACGCGAGCGTTCACTGCTCGCGCCTTCGTTCGCGCGCGATCCAGGCCTCGCGGCGACGCAACTCGAGCCGCTCCAAGAGCGCCCGCTCGCGAGAGGCTTCCTGCAGGGCCGTTGCGGCACGCAGCATCTCCTGACGCAGCTCTTCTTCAACTCGTCTGCGAGCCTCGAGCAGCGGCTCGAGGGCGAAGTAGGGCTTGCCCATTCCGGAGTCCATCACGACGACCGGCGGCCGCGGCAAGAGTTACCGCGCAAGATCGTCGCGCTCGGGGCCGACGGAGACGAGCTCGATGGGAACGCCGATCAGATTCTGCAGCGTCGTGACGAAGCGGCCGGCTGCCGGCGGGAGATCGGGGATGCGCCGAATGCCGCGTATCTCCTCGGCCCAGCCTTCGAGATACTGCGTCTCGTTGGCGCCGTCGGATGTATAGGCGGTGACGATCCCCACGCGCTCGAAGCCGGAGAGCACGTCGAGCTTCGTCAGCGCGACGGCATCGATGCCGTTGAGCTGCACCGCGTAGCGTGCGAGGACCGCGTCGAACCATCCGCAACGCCGCGGACGGCCGGTGACGGTTCCAAACTCGCGACCGCGCTCGCGCAGACGCTCTCCTTCTCGGCCGTGCAGCTCCGATGGGAATGGTCCGGCTCCGACGCGGGTGCAGTACGCTTTCGCGATGCCGATGACGCGATTGACCACCTTAGGGCCGATGCCGAGCCCCGTGCACGCGGCACCGGCGATCGTTGAAGAGCTCGTCACGTATGGATAGGTTCCGTAAATAACGTCGAGCATCGTGCCCTGCGCTCCCTCGGCAAGTACACGCTTGCGCTGAGCAAGGCGCTCGTGAATGTACGCGACGCCGTCGACGACGTGCGCGGAGACGCGCTTCGCTTGGGGAGTCGAGGCGCGCTCACAGTACTCGCGAAGCGGCACGCCTACTCGCGAAGCGCGATCGGCGTATGCCGGGCCGATACCGCGTCCGGTCGTGCCGATCGGCTGCGCACGCTCCGCTTCACGCCGTTTGTCCGCTTCGATATGCGTCTGCAGCACGACGTGCGCGCGGTCTGAGATGAATAACCGGTGCGCGTCGACGCCGAGCTTCGCGAGCAGATCGAGCTCTTCGACGAGCGTCTCCAGATTAACGACGCAGCCGCCCCCTATGAAAAGCTCGTTCTTCTCCTGCAGCACACCTGAAGGCACGAGGCGCAGGGCTATTCGTTCGTTGCCGACGACGAGCGAATGCCCAGCATTGTCGCCGCCGCTGAAGCGCGCTACGACGTCGTACTCGCGGGCATAGAAGTCAACGATCCGCCCTTTGCCCTCGTCGCCCCATTGCAGACCGACGATAACGTCGACGCTCATGTCCTTCTCTTTGTCATCCTGAGGGCAGCGCCGTAGGCGCGGAGTCGAAAGACGAGCACCAGCTCCAAAGACGCCTCTACTCAGACCTAAACTCTAGATCCGAGGTGTCGCCCATCGGAATCTCGGGCTTGCCCTCGAGTTGTGTCATCACGAACTCGGAGAAAAGCGCGTTGGGCCAACCGAAATCTTGCCGCGTGAATCTCGCCGGATCGTCGACGTCGAAGGATTCGTGCAGCAGGTGATCGCCGGGGTCGCTCGCGAGCAGCTCGTTCAGGACGTCCTCCTTCTCGGCCTGCGTCGTCGCGGTGAGCCCCTGCATGACGAGCGCAAGCGGCCAGACCCAATCGTCGGGAGTGTGGAAGCTTCCGATGCCCCGCGCATACGTTCCCTGATAGAACGACGGATTGTCTTGCGAGAGCAGAAACCGACGCGTATCGAGGTAGTACTGGTCATCCGGCGTCGCGTAGCCGAGATACGGCGCGGAGAGCAGGCTCGGAATGTTAGCGTCGTCGGTGAGAATGGCGTGGCCCAGACCGTCGACTTCGTATGCATACATGTAGCCGTACTTCGGCACGTAGACGAGGCCGTACGTCTGAATGCCGCGTTGGACCTCGGCGCGGAGCGCAAGCGCCTCGTTTGCTTTGATCAGGTTATGGTAGACGCTGCGCTCGATCTCCGCCATGTCGCCGAGCGCAACCACGGCGAACATCTCCGAGGGAATCAGGTAGTTATAGAAGCAGGCGTCGTCGGAGGGCCGGAATCCCGTCCAAATCATCCCGGTGTAGGCGACGGGGCGCCCCGTACCGTCGAAGAGCTCTTTGTGCGTATAGCGTGAATCGCGCGCGTGGTTTTGCTCGCGCTCCATCGTGACGAGCACGGCGTCGAGTGCCTTCGCGAAGTCCTCGTTGAAAACCGAAGCGTCGCCCGTCGTCTTCC
>JASHTE010000276.1 GCA_030040695.1 Vulcanimicrobiota bacterium
GAGTCGGCGTTGACGTCGGCGGCACCTTCACCGACGTCGTGGCGATCGACGCTGCGACGCGCAGGCTGGTTGCGTCCGTCAAAGTTCCGACGACCCACACGGCCCCGGAAGGCGTCGCCGCCGGAATCGTCGCCGCGATCGAGCAGCTGCTGAAGCGCGCGGAGGTTTCGCCCGAAGCGATTGCGTTCATCGCACACTCGACGACGCAAGCGACGAATGCGTTGCTCGAAGGCGACATCGCCCGCGTCGGTATCCTGGGGCTGCTGCGAGGCCCGAACCTCTTCGCGCGCACGGCGATGCGCGTTCCACCGTTCGAGCTTACCGCAGGCGTTCGCTTTGCTCCGTCCACGCTCTTCGCCCGCGACGAGGACGGCACGTCGATCTGCCAAGCGGTCGATAGACTGCGCGCTGCCGGCGTCGAGGCGATCGCCGCAACGCAGGCCTTCGGCGTCGATCGCCCGGAGGGAGAGGAAGAAGCGGTTGCGCGCGCGCGCGAGCGCGGTCTCTTTGCGACGAGCGGGCATGACGTGAGCGCTACGTACGGCCTTCGTGCGCGCACGCGCACCGCCGCGCTCAACGCGGCGATTCTTCCGCGCATGGTGCAGACGGCACGAACGACTGCGAACGCGGTCGAGCGTGCGGCGGTCCACGTTCCGCTCATGGTGATGCGTAGCGACGGCGGCGTGATGGAGGTGCGCGAAGTCGAGCGGCGGCCAATTCAGACGCTCCTCTCCGGACCTGCGGCTGGCGTTGCCGGCGCACTGCTCTACGAGCAGGTGAGCGACGGCATCTTCATCGAGGTTGGAGGAACGAGTACCGACTGCTCGGCGATCCGCGCCGGTCGCCCGCAGATGCGTCCCGCGCGCATCGGAGGACGTCGGATGATGTTGCGCACGCTCGACGTGCGAACGCTCGGTGTTGCGGGCGGAAGCATGCTGCGCATCAGTACGCAGAATGTGGTCGACGTCGGCCCGCGCTCCGCGCACATTGCCGGCTGTCTCTACGCAAGCTTCGTCGCACCGGAGCTGCTCGACGGTGCCCGCCTCGAGCGAATCGCACCGACGGCACACGATCCGCACGACTATGTCCTGCTCGTAGCACGCGACGGTACGCGCATTACGGTAACGCCGACCTGCGCAGCAAATCTCCTCGGCCTCGTTCCCGCCGGCGCGTTCGCACGCGGCAGTGCCGAATCGGCGAAGGCTGCATTCGCGATCATCGCCGGCCGGCTCGGCGCGGAGCCCCGCGCGCTCGCGCTGCGCGTCCTCGAGCTGGCTGCGGGGAAGCTCTCGGAGTGCGTTGATGAGCTCATGCGCGAGTACGAGCTCGATCGCGAGCTCGTCCTCCTCGTCGGCGGCGGAGGCGGCTCCGGCGCTCTCGTGCCGTTTCTCGCGCAGCAGATGCGCTTACCGCAGCATATCGCGCGCGACGCAGAAGTGATCTCGCCCATCGGCGTCGCGCTCGCGCTCGTTCGTGACTCGGTCGAGCGCACTATCGTCGATCCAGGGCCACAGGAGATCGCGCGCTTGCGGCGCGAGGCGACCGACCGCGTCATTGCGGCGGGTGCTGCGCCCGAACGCGTCGAGGTTTCGGTCGAGATCGACGCACAGCGTAATCGCGTCCGCGCAACCGCCTCCGGCGCGGCTGCGCTCGTCGAGGGCGGTGCGAGCGAACGTGCGAACGAGGAAGATATACGTAGCGTCGCGGCGCGCTCGCTCCGAGTGCAGCCGGAGATTCTGCAGCGCGTCGCGCTCACACCGCTGATGGCGGGTTACGCGAGCGATCGCGACGTCCGCGTGCTCGACGAGCGCGGCGTCATTCGTCTTGCGCTACGCGACGCCACACTGACCCATGCGCGCTGCGACGGGCTCGAGCCTGTCTTACGCGACGCGATCGAATCGGCGACGAGCTTCGGCGACGTGGGGCGCGCACTGCCGCAGGTCTACCTCGTGCACGGCGCTCGGATCGCCGACTTCAGTGGGCTTGCAAACGCGGAGCAGGCGATTGCCCTTGCAATGGAAGAGGTCGCCGGCCGAGCGGCCGACGACCCCGTAGCGATTCTTACAGTCTCGCGGGCCGCCTAGCCCGCTTGGGGTCCTTTCTGCGTGACGAGGCTGCTTCTCCAGGCGCCGTAGCTGAAGTAGAAGATGAGCCCAACGATAAACCAGACACAGAAGCAGAACCAAACAATCGGAATTCCGTAGACAACCGGATTACCGTAACGAAGCGAGTAGATGAGGAAGAGCGCTGAGAGGGCGGAGAACAGCGGAATAAAAATGGCGCCAACTTTACCCAAGGGCAACCGGAACTTGCCTTTAAGCTCGGGATGTTTTACGCGCAAAACCCACGCCGCGATCGCTACGAGGATGAAGGCCGAGAGCGTTCCCATGTTCGTGAGGGAGGCCAGCATGCCGATCGGCGTGAACGCCGCGAGGATGGCGATGCAAATACCGAAGAAGATGGTTGACGTGAGCGGCGTACGGAAACGCCGATGGATGCGCGTGAAGGACGAGGGAATCAAGCCGTCGCGCGACATGGAGAACCAGATGCGAATCTGGCCGAACATCATGACGAGAATCACAGTCGTGAGGCCGCCGATTGCGCCGAAGGAGACAACGATGCTCGCCCACGTCAACCCGACATACTTCATCGCGTCGGCAACCGGCGAGGGTGTATTGAGGAGGTAGAACGGCTCCATGCCGTCGAGGATCGCGGCGACGACGATGTAGAGCACCGTGCAAATCGCGAGGCTCATGATGATGGCAAAGGGCAAGTCCTTGCCGGGATTACGGGCCTCTTCCGCGGCGGTCGAGACAGCGTCGAAACCGATGTACGCGAAGAACATCAGCGCTGCACCCCCCAGTACGCCGGTGACACCGAACGGAAAGTAGCCGCCCATTCCCGCCGGCCCGCCGGGTGGAAGGTGGTAGTTTGCGGGATTGACGTGTACGACGCCGAGCACGACGAACAAGAGCACGACCAGCAGCTTAAACGCAACGATGATCGCGTTCACGATGCCGGATTCGCGCGTCCCTTTTGCGAGGAGCAGCATGACTAAGAGAATGATGCCTGCCGCCGGCAGATTCGCGTGGCCCGCGATGCCCGCTCCAGGAAGCCCCCACGTGGGCCCGTGCGACCAAGCATCAGGAATGTGCCACGACGCCTTCGTCAACCCGTTCCAAATCCGCAAGAAGTATCCTGACCATCCTATGCTGACGGTCGCCGCTCCGAGCGCGTACTCGAGCACGAGAGCCCAGCCGATGATCCACGCGAGAAACTCGCCGAGCGTCGCGTACGTGTACGTGTACGCGCTTCCGGAAATCGGGATCTTGCTCGAAACCTCGGCATAGCAGAGCGCGGCAAAGACGCTCACGATTCCCGCGATGACGAACGAGAGCGTGAGCGCAGGCCCCGCGCGTGTCGCGGACGCGACGCCGGTGAGCACGAAGATCCCTGTGCCGATGATCGCGCCGATGCCCATCGCGGTGAGCGACCACGGACCCAACGAACGTTTCAGACCGTGCTCGGTGTCGGTGCCCTCGGCGAGAATGGTCGAGAGCGGCTTTACTCGAGAGAAAAGCGACATA
>JASHTE010000277.1 GCA_030040695.1 Vulcanimicrobiota bacterium
GCACTGACTCAAACAGGGCTCTTCACCGACTCCTATCGCACGGACGGGCGCGTGCAAACCTTCGCGATCGACGATGCTAGCGTCAGCGGCATCGTCAACGCGGGCACGACGACACTCTCGTACACGTACACGGCTGCGGGGAGGGTGACGCAACGCAGCGAGAGCGGAAGCGGAGCGAACGGTACTGCGGTAACGCACAGCTACGACGGCAACGGGATGGAGAGCGGGGAGGCGGCTCCCGAGGGCAGCCTCGCCGACTTTGAGTACAACGCCGAGGGCGAGCATTTGGGATTTTACACGAGCAACAGCGCTCAGCCCACGTACTCGTACAATGCGCGCGGCGAGCTTGCATCAGACGCTATGCCCGAGGCAAGTTCGACGACGTACTATACCAACGGCGCGCAGATGAGCCTCGCCTTCAATGGCGACTACACGTTCACGTGGGACACGCGCATGGCGGTTTCGCTTGGGCAATACGTTGACAACAGCGGCACGTCGTTCACTTACGATGCCGCCGGGCGACTCGTCGAAGACCTTGGCGGCAGTGGCCCTCTGACGACCACGCGCAGCTACGATGCCGAAAACCACACGTTGACGACCGACTTTGGGACGCATACCGTCTACCTGGACGACGCGATGTCGTGGGGGCCGAACGGCCATCCCATTCTCGTCGGCGGCTCGGAGAGCGGACACCTTCGCAGTTCGATACGCTGCACTGGGACGGCGACATGCTCCTTTTCACGACAAACAGTTCGGGTCAGCTCGATGACATCAAAGTCGGAACGCAAGGCGACATCCTGCCGCTCGATTCCGGCTACAACGGCCTCACCTTCTACGAGCGCGACCCGAGTGGCCAGGTGATGGGGTGCCACAACGCGGCAACGAGCAGCGCATTCACGATCAGCCAGAGCTACGAGGTGTCGCAGGAAGAGGGGAAGTTCTTGGGCGAGCAATCCAAGCCCATTTCGCCCTGCGGCACGGGCGGTTCGATGCCGACGTCGATCATGTGGTGGTCAACGCCAACGACGCAGGTCGTCGATGGACACGTTGGCTCCATTACCCTGCCGGTATCTCCCGTCGGGCAAGGCGCAGTGCTCGGCATGCCGCGCACCGACGGATACGCGGACGGTACGGATGTCATTCAAGGTGCACGCACGTACGATCAAAACGCCGGCACGTGGACGACACCTGATGCCTACGCAGGCAACGTTGACGACCCCGCATCGCAAAAGAGTTACATGTGGAACGGCAACAACCCTGAAATGTACTCGGATCCGACCGGATACTGCATCGAAGACGCGTGTGTCGGAGAGACGGCTATTGCTGCTGGGGTTACCGATATTGTTCTTATCGCGATTGGAGCCATCGCTGGCGCTACCGGTGCTGTGGTGGTGCACAAGTGGGCCCAGAGCACCGAAGATAAGGTGAATCAGGGCGTAGGACGAGCGGCGACGGCGCTGAAGAGTCTTGCGGGCGGTTTCGGGCACCCGGAACCTCCGAACCCCGGGAACATGAAGAAGCAGAGCCCGGGTCAGGCAAAGCAGACTGCAAAGAACAACGGGTATGTTGATGATCGAGGTAATGGTGACGTTCACCAAATGAAGGCAGACACCGTGGATACGCAAAAGAACCTATCGCAGTACAATGTATACACCGATACGACCACTGGAAAAAGCTATGTGTGGGACGGCAACGGTAACTCGGAGCCACAGCCTATTACTCCGAAGAACTAGCTCCTCATGACGCAGATGATGTACCTCGTGTTTGCCGACCTCGATCCTCAAAGCGTAACCTCGGCTACAGGCGTTGAGCCGACACGCGTTATTGACAGGGAGGGAAAACGAGGGTGGAGGCGCGAGTGGATACTTGATAGCGCGGCCGATTCAGTGTCTTCCCCGCTGGACCATTTGTCCTCGATCTTTGATAAGCTAGAGCCGCGGTGGCACGATGTGGTATCGATAGCACACAAATGCGACGTATACCTAAGCTGGGTCATCGACATGAGCGCTAACGACGACAACACGCCGGGGTGCACGTTGACAAAGGAAGCAATCGCTAGACTTGCCGAGATTGGCGCCTCTGTGGATGTCGACATAGTATGATTGAGTGTACAGACCCCTGCGGGTCCATCATCGGGACTTGCGATTGCGCAATCGCTACTAGACGTGCGCTGAGGTAGATCCGCCGTGAATGGGTTTGGTCTGTGGGCTCAGCCCCGAATCAAGCACGAGGCATCATGCCTAGCGTTGTTCAGGATGTCATCGCGAATGGAGTTGAAAGCCCCGGAAGCCAACCAGGAACCGTGGACTTTACGAAGGATGGGGTTACGGTCGTGTGGAGCACCACGAACAATCAAGCGGTAACGGTTATTCCCAATCCAAAACAATGACGATCTCGACAGAGAGCGTGCTCTCGGATGGGCCTTCTCAGGTTGCATTTCGATTGCCTACATGGGGTGGCACGGACGGGCCACACGAGGAGACGGATTGGGCTAAAATCGACGTTATGGTTAAGGCGCCTCCATTCTCGGGTTCCTTCCTCATGGACCTCACCCTGGCTGAAATCGGAGATCTCTCGAGCGGTATGCGGGACGTGGCTAACCTTTCCAGGGCGTCATATAAGTTCGCGTCACTTGAGATGCCCAGGCTCAAGTTGTCGGTCATGCGCACCAAGACCGGTTCCTTTGACGTAGCTATCCTGGTTGAAGCCACGCCTGATGGGCCGCGTCTTTCGTATAATCTCAGTGCGGTTGACGTCGAGTCCCTAAAGAAGGCGGCAATGTGCCTAGCATCGATAGCTGACTCGGCGATTGCCAAGAAGTAGAGAGGTCTCAGTTAATCGGACAGCCCTCTAAGAGTTTGCTAAAGAGGCTTTCAGGGAAATACGCGGAGCAGCGGAGTGGGTCTACCCCCAGAATTTTACTCCACGGATAGCGAGAAAATGGCGGCGAACTTCGACCGATAGGAGGGTCGCCGTTGCGCAAGTCCCGCTACTCCGACGAGCGGAGGAGAGCGCCAGCGTTAGCGATTGGCGCCGTACTAGTCGCGGTTTTTCACCCGTACCTTCTCGGGCTGTCCGGCAGAATTGGCGAATTCCGCTTCCAGCGGAGCCTGGCAGTGGGTATGCCCCGCGCCGCCGCTCTTCAGGCGGGGCACAAGCTCGGCGGTTGGGATGACTCCGTGGATTCGGGTGACGAACCGAAAGATGACGTGACGCGGATCGTTCGTGTGCGTTTTATTGACGCCGTGACCTTCTGCGTGACCGGTGGGAGCGAGTTCGACCTGACGTTTAGCCCCCAGTGGAGGCTGGAAGACTGGGAAACGCAAAGGTGGTCCGTCGCCTGCTGAAAGTGTCGCTACAGGATGACGTCGGTGTTGGGCCCGCAGCAAGACGGACGCGCAGCTTTACGGCACTAGTATCGAGCCAAGGGCAGGCCGCGTGTTCAGAAGCCTTTAACCGTTCTTGTGCGGCCCGCGTTGTACAAAGTTGCCGATGAGATTTCGTGCTTACGACAGAGAGTTGCGGCTTTCACGCCGGCCTTCAACCCCTTGAGGATGCGACGATCTGTGATTCGGTGAACCTGGCGTTTACAGCGTACCCGTCAGGGGTCACATCAATTGCGTCCGTTTCAAAAGGCAGTTCTAACGAGAACGTTGCTATACGTCTACTCCTTCCATTTATGGGCATTGGTAGTTGGGAAGTTGATGCTGAAGCGCAATACAGACACGAGACGCGACACTCCTTAGCGTGTCAGCTGTAATATCATTGGGCATGGCTTTTGCGGATTGTAGGAACGGCATGATAGCCGAGTAGATCGGATCAGCGGTTACGCGAGGCAGTCGATAAAACGATTGCGTGGCCGGCAAAAGGTGGCGTCGCGGATGACTCCCGGAGAGATCGTCACCAAACGCTATGAATTCCCGAATTCTCGTCGATGTCAGGAACCTCGCGAACCGCAGGGCGTCGGTGAGGCATGGCTCATTGGAACACCTCGCCCTACTGTATGTAAGAGCGTCGACGTACATCAGCGGTACCGGGTGTGGACCGTAAGGCATTGGTATGACGCTGACGCTGCGTCCCGCCAGCGGCTGGAAATAAAATGACCGCTCTGAATAGCCGACGTCGTCAAGAGCGTACCCACTGCTAAAGATCGGTTCCATCCAGCCATCCGGGACCGGATCGTGAAACGTCTTATCGATGCACGGGTCCTGCCCGGCAAGCGCCGTAGCGCAGCCGCGCACAACACTAACGATGGCGCCGATCGCGTTCGGGTCGAGTGAATCGTGCAGGGCGGCCTGAATCTGCGACTCGCCGTACCCGTGCAACGCAATGTAGGCATTCAGATACATCGAGTAGAGCTGGAACGTACCGTCAAAGTCGCCTACGACCTTGGATTCGGCCGGGGTCGCCTGCCAGTACGTAATCAAGTCCTGGAGCGAGGAGATGCCGGTGATGCGCGA
>JASHTE010000278.1 GCA_030040695.1 Vulcanimicrobiota bacterium
GGGATACGGCGATCAACGCCGTTGCGAACGCGGCAGCACAATCGGCAGATCACATCTTGGCGTTCTTCACGCTGTTGCGCGTCGAGTTGGCATTCTATCTCGGATGCGTCAACCTACGTAAGCGTTTGCTGCAGTTGGGGATGCCGATCGCCTTTCCCGAGCCCTTGCACCAGATGGATCGCCGACACGACGCAGCCGGCCTCTACGACGCCTCCCTCGCGCTCAACGCGGGAGCCTCGGTTGTGGCTAACGACGTCCATGGCGGCTCGGAGACCACGTTCATCATCACCGGCGCGAATCGCGGAGGCAAGTCGACGTTTCTCCGCGCCATAGGTCTCGCGCAGCTGATGATGCAGTGCGGCATGTTCGTTTCCGCAGAACGTCTACGCGCGAATGCGTGCGAGGCTATCTTCACTCATTACAAACGTGAAGAAGACCCGACTATGAGGAGTGGAAAGCTGGACGAAGAGCTCAGCCGCATGGACGAAATCGTGGAGCACATCGTGCCGAACGCCCTCATCCTCTTCAACGAGTCCTTCGCAGCGACGAACGAGCGCGAAGGCTCCGCGATAGCCCGTCAGATCGTCACCGCCCTCTCCGAGGCCCGCACGAAGATCTTTTTTGTCACGCATCTCTACGAGTTCGCCAGCGCGATGCGCAGCGCAAGCCCCGCGGTAGCGTTCCTCCGAGCGGAGCGCCTGGACGACGGCGAGCGAACCTTCAAGATTGTCGAGGGAGCGCCGCTTGAGACGAGCTATGGCCGCGATCTCTACGGTCGCATATTCGGCGGGGAGACACATGGACGTTAGGGAATACGCACGCGCCAAGTTCGAGCTCGCGGCGATCATGCGTTCCGCCTGGATGGGGCTGGATGCCGATCCAAACGTCGTGCGAGTTTCGCGCGACTTCTTCGCGCGACTCGCGGAGGACCGCTTTAACGTCGTCGTCGTCGGCCGCTTCAATCGCGGCAAGACGTCGCTGATGAATGCCATGCTTGCGACGACACGCCTTCCCGTGGGCGTTGTGCCTCTCACGTCCGTCATAACGACGGTTGCCTATGGGAGCACGGAGGTTGCCGTCATCGAATACCGGAAACGCCATTTCCCCGACCGCATCGATCTTGGAAAGCTCTCCGAGTACATCACCGAGCGGGGCAACCCCGGAAACGTGCGAGGCGTAACGAACGCTCACATCGAGCTCCCTTCGGAGCTCTTGCTGCGCGGTTTCCATTTCATCGACACGCCTGGGCTCGGCTCGTCGGTCCTCGAGAACACGCTTACGACCGAGTCGTTTCTTCCGGAGGCCGATGCTGTCGTGCTTGTGACGAGCTTCGACGGCGCGCTGTCGGAGGAGGAGCTGCGCGTCCTGCACCGCACGGCTCCGACCCTCAGGCCAACCTTCATCGTCGTGAACAAGAGCGATATGGTGTCGCCCGAACAACGTGAGGAGGCATTGTTGCACATTCGCACGCAGGTGAGCGCCGTCTGCGAGACGCGCATGCCGCCGGTATTTTCGGTATCGGCGCGCACCGCTCTGGCTGCTCGTGTCGAGGGCGACGCTGGAAAATGGCAGGAGAGCGGCGTTGCGTCGTTCGAGCAGGAGCTCACTCGTTTTCTCCTCGACGAGAAGCAATCCGTGTTCTTGCTGCAGATGTGCAGCCGCGCCGCGGTCGCGCTCGATGCGATGGAAAACGTCGTCGCCGAACGCGAACGCCTCGCCGCTCTGAGCGCCCGCGTGCGCAAGGGCGATGGTCAAGCCACGACGAGCGCAGCGATCGGGGGCGAGCCGACGGCTGCCGGGCCTCGGTTTCATTCGTGCCGGATCTGCCGGCAGATCGAGAGCGCGATGTATACTTTTCTCTGCCGCTATCAGTACGACCTCATCGCAGCGGACGACGCCCGGAAACGCCTCGCCGATCATTGGGGGCTCTGCGATCTGCACACGTGGCAGTACGAGTCAGTGGCGAGCCCGCGCGGAGTATGCATCGGTTATGCGGGGCTGATCGAGCGTCATGCAGCACGTCTACGCCGAATCATCCGCTCGGGTCGCGAGCGCGGCGACGTTGCCGGCCCCGCACCACAGTGCGATCTCTGCGCAGCGTATTCCGAGAGCGAGCGGGAGATCACCAAAGGAATCGCAGATGGGTTGAACGCGCGCTCCGCCGAGCTGCGGCGCTATCCCGAGCTCTGCCTTCCGCACCTCGGTTTGCTTGCGGAGATGGTCGAGCGCGACGATGTTCTGACAGCGCTGTTAAGCATGGAAGCAAGCATGCTTGAGGACGCCGCCGAAGACATGCACCGGTACGTGTTAAAGTTTGATGCGCTGCGCCGGCCGCTTCTCTCTGCGGACGAGGAAGGCGCGGCGCGACACGCTCTCGCGGTGCTCGCCGGGAAAGATGGCCTCTGCATACCGGGAAGACATCCACACGATCATCATGTAGGAACACATGAATGTAGCGGAGATCGCGGCGCAGCTTCGTGAAGACGAGCGGGTAGCTCGAAAGGCACTGGAACGCGGATGTCGCGAGGACATGCTGTCGCTCCAACGCTTGACGGCGCGGCCGCTGCGCAAGGCTCGGCACGAGCTTTTGGAATGCACTCTTTCCATCGGCGCTCTCGATCCGATTCTCCGAAGAAACGTACTCACTCAGGAAGCCGAGGCTGTGGCCTTGCGTTGCGCACAGAACGCTTTCGCAAACGCCGACGTTCGTTTTCGCGCCCGCTTCGGCATATATGCGAATGCTCTCGCCGACGCACAGGAGAGACACCTCGAGCGCCGGCTACGGCGCATCGCGCTGCCGCACCTCATGCTCGAGGACGAGCGGTCTGTCGTTCCGCACTGTGAGATCTCGCCTTCGACGGTCGACGAGTGGATTGAGGAGCTCGGAAGAAAGCTTCGCGCGGCTTTGGAAGACGAGGCCCGTCGTGCTTGCCGGGCAGCCGCCGAACGTGGATCGAGAAGCCTCGCGCGGGCTCGCGTCGCGCTTCGCCTCGAGGCCTATGAAGGCCCCGGCCCGCTTTAGGTAGCTTGATCATCGGCACTTGCTACGGTACGATGGAAGACAGGTGATGGAACCCACCTGGGGGCCGACCTCTCCTTTCGGAAGGGTAGCCCCGAACGGCTTCGTGCTGATGGTCCTGACAGAGAGTCAATGGATATGGATCA
>JASHTE010000031.1 GCA_030040695.1 Vulcanimicrobiota bacterium
AAGCCGGGCGGGGAGCTCGATGCACGCCGTTACTATATCATCCTTCCCGACGAGATCGGCCACGGAGCTTCGAGTAAGCCGAGTGACGGTCTTCGCGCGAGGTTTCCGCACTATCGATATCACGATATGGTGCGCGCGACGCACGCGCTACTCGTCGACGGGTTGCACGTCAACCACCTGCGCCTCGTGATGGGAACGTCGATGGGCGGCATGCAGACCTGGATGTGGGGCGAAATGTATCCGCGGTTCATGGACGCGTTGATGCCGCTTGCAAGCCTTCCCATAGGCATCTCCGGGCGCAACCGTATCTGGCGCGACATGATCGCGGACGCTATCGTGAGCGATCCTGCGTATGACGGCGGAAACTACACGACGGAGCCTGTGGCCGGCTTGAGAACTGCAGCCGACATTACCTGGACTATGGGAAGCGCGCCGGTCTACGATCAGCGTCGTTTTCCGACGGGTGCGGCGGCTGATGCCTACTACCATCATACCGTCGCAATGCTTTACGCACATTGGGACGCCAACGACGTGCTCTATCAAATTCAGTCATCGCGCGATTACAATCCGGAACCCGAGCTCGGCGCAATCATCGCGCCACTGCTCGCGATCAACTCCGCCGACGATCAGATCAACCCACCCGAGCTTCGTATCGTCGAACGGGAGATCGGCAAAGTCAAACGCGGCCGCTTCGTGCTTCTCCCGGTCACGAGCGCGACACGAGGGCACGGCACGCACACGCTCGCCGCGATCTGGCACGGCTATCTCCGGGAGCTGCTCACCGCCTCGACACACTGAGCCGCTGCCGGGGCACTTTGAGGCTTCCGACCGCTGGACAATCCCACATCTTGCGCTATACTTTAGGTCCAGGCACTAGGAGTAGTGCCTCCTCATCAGGGGCGCCTCGCGGCGCATTAATAAGGGAACCCGGTGGAACTCCGGGACTGCCCCGCAGCGGTGAGAGGGAACGAATGCCATCGGAGACACTGGCCGGCTCGGCTGGGAAGTGATGGCGAGTAGGCGGCGATCGATTCGCCGAGCCCCCGAGTCCGAAGACCTCCCTGATGAGAGCGACACTTCGCCCGAGGGAGGCGAACGCGTCACCGTCGCGAGGCATGCTTGCGGCGTCTGGTGCGTCATCTTTCTCTCAGGCGGCACTGCGAGGAGAGGCATGACGACTACGACGACAGCGGTGTCCACGGCATCAGCGATGCAGGTGCGCAAGCGTAACGGTTCGCTCGAACCGGCCGACGTCAATAAGATTGTCCGCGCGGTCGCGCGTTGCTGCGGGGGACTTCCCGCGGTGGACCCGCTTCGAATCGCGACGAAGACAATCAGCGGCCTCTACGATGGCGCGACGACCCAGGAGCTCGATCGGCTGTCCATCCAGACCGCGGCAATGTTGATTGCCGAAGAGCCGTCGTACTCGCGCCTCGCAGCGCGCCTGCTCGCCACGTACATCGACAAAGAGGTCGGTAATCAGGAGATCCATTCGTTCTCGCAATCTGTCGCTTCCGGGTACCGAGCGGGTCTAATCTCCGAGGATCTCGCCGCCTTTGTCCTGTCTAATAGTCGCAAGCTGAACGACGCGATCGACACGACGCGCGACGACTACTTCGAGTACTTTGGCCTGCGCACGGTCTACGAGCGCTATCTGTTACGGCACCCACAAACGCGCGCGGTCATCGAAACACCGCAGCATTTCTTCTTGCGCGTGGCCAGCGGCTTGGCGACGTCGGCGCAAGAGGCCGTCGCGTACTACCATGTGTTCTCGGCGCTTGAGTACCTCCCGAGTTCACCAACCCTCTTTAACGCGGGCACCGCGCATCCACAGTTGTCGTCGTGTTTTCTCCTCGATTCGCCGCACGACGATCTGCGTGCGATCTACGATGCGTATCGTGATGTTGCGCTGCTGTCGAAGTACTCGGGTGGCATCGGCTTGAGCTTCTCACGCGTTCGCAGCCGCGGATCGCTCATTCGCGGCACGAACGGAAAGTCGATGGGCGTCGTGCCGTTCCTCAAGACGCTCGATGCATCCGTGGCGGCCGTCAACCAAGGTGGAAAGCGCAAAGGCGCGTGCTGCGTCTATCTCGAGCCATGGCATGCCGACATCGAAGAGTTTCTGGACTTACGAGACAACACAGGAGATGAGGCACGTCGAACGCACAACCTCCACCTCGCGAACTGGATACCCGACCTCTTCATGGCGCGCGTGGAGCGCAATGAGCCGTGGTCGCTCTTCGATCCAAAGGACGCACCGGAGCTTGTCGATCTCTACGGTGAGGCCTTCGAGTCAGCGTACCTCGCTGCCGAAGCCGCTGGGCTCGCGGTCCGCAAGGTTCCGGCGCGCGAGCTCTACGGGAAGATGATGCGCACGCTCGCGCAGACGGGCAATGGGTGGATGACGTTCAAAGACGCGTCGAACCGCGCGTCCAACCAAACGGCGGAGCCCGGAGCCACGGTGCATCTCTCGAATCTCTGCACCGAGATTCTCGAAGTAACGTCTTCGGAGCGCACGGCCGTATGCAATCTCGGCTCGATCAATCTTAGTCGCCACACTTCCGACGGCGGGTTTGACTTCGCCAAGCTCGCGCGAACCGTGCGTCTGGCGGTTCAACAGCTCGATCGCGTCATCGACGTGACATTCTATCCGATCGAGAAAGCGGCGGACTCTAACCGCGACTGGCGCCCTGTCGGCCTCGGCGTCATGGGGTTGCAGGATGTGTTTTTCCAACTCGGACTTGCCTTTGATAGCCCTGAAGCGCTCGCGCTCTCGACGCGTATTGCAGAGGAGATCTACTATCACGCCTTACTGACGAGCTGCGAACGTGCGGAAATGTATGGGGCCCACGCGGCCTTCGCACGCACGCGAACTGCTCGGGGCGAGCTGCAATTCGACGCCTGGGGCGTCGTGCCGGCCGATAGACAACGATGGGACGCGCTCAGAGCACGCATCAAGTCGAGCGGCCTGCGAAACTCACTGCTCATTGCAATCGCGCCGACGGCGACTATTGCGGCGATCGCAGGGTGCTATGAGTGTATCGAACCGCAGGTATCGAATGTGTTCAAGCGCGAGACGCTCTCCGGCGAGTTTCTTCAAATCAACCGCTATCTCGTCGAGAGCCTTAAGCGTCTTGGAGCATGGAGCGCGGCGGTACGCGAGCGTATCATCGCGGCGGAGGGCTCGGTGGCGGAGATCGAGGAGATTCCGGCGTCACTGCGTGCTCTCTACAGGACCGCATGGGAGTTGCCGCAGCGAGCGGTGATCGACCTCGCGGCGGCGCGCGGGGCATACGTCGATCAGAGCCAGTCGCTCAACCTGTTCGCCGAGAGCCCGAACATCGGGAGGCTGTCGTCGATGTACTTGTATGCGTGGAAGAAGGGCCTCAAGACCACGTACTACCTGCGATCCCGTCCGGCCACTCGCATCGCGAAAGCGACGGTGACGAGCGCACCCGATGCGAGTGCGGTTGCGTGCTCACTCGATAATCCCGAGAGCTGTGAGGCGTGCCAATGATCGCCGCAAAGCCGTCAATCCTCGATCCCGGATTCGCGCTGACGCTGCGCCCAATGCGTTATCCAGCCTTCTACGAGATGTATCGCGCGGCCATCGCAAACACGTGGAGTGTCGAGGAGGTCGATTTCTCGACGGATCTACACGACCTGCACGAGCGTCTTACTCCCGCGGAGCGGCATCTGATTCGGCGGCTCGTCGCCTTCTTCGCAACGGGCGACACGATCGTGGCGAATAATATCGTGCTCAGTCTCTACAAGCACGTCAACGCCCCCGAGGCGCGCTTGTACCTGTCGCGGCAGCTTTTTGAAGAGGCGCAGCACATACAATTTTATCTCACCCTGCTGGACACGTACGTCCCAGACGAACGGGAACGAGCCGAAGCCTTTGCCGCGATCGAGAACATCCCGTCGATTCGCACGAAGGGAGAGTTCTGCTTCCGCTGGACGGAGGCGATCGAGCGGATCGATCGAATCGACAACGACGACGAACGGCGTCAATTCCTGCTGAACCTGATCGCCTATGCCGCGTGTACCGAAGGCCTATTCTTCTTCGCCGCGTTTGCGTACGTGTACTACTTACGCTCGCGGGGCATGCTCAATGGCTTGGCGTCCGGCACGAACTGGGTGTTTCGCGACGAAAGCATGCACATAGCCTTTGCGTTTTCCGTGATCGACGTCGTGCGGGGAGATCATCCAGAGCTCTTCGATGCCGAACTCGAAGCATCGGTTCGCCGCATGCTGGGCGAAGCTGTCGAGGCCGAGTTCGCTTTTGCACAGGATGTACTCGCCGAAGGGGTCGCTGGACTGTCGTTGCATGACATGCGCTCGTATCTAGAGTACATCGCGGACGTTCGGCTCGAAAGCCTCCGCTACTCTCCGTCCTACGGCTCTCGGAACCCATTCGACTTCATGGCACTGCAGGACGTACAGGAGCTCACGAACTTCTTCGAGCGGCGTCCCTCGGCGTATCGCGTCGGTGTGGAAGGGGAGGTACGCTTCGATGAATCATTCTGAAGTGGTGATTGCCGAGATGGTCTTTCCCAACGAAACAAATCATTACGGCACGCTCTTCGGCGGCGATGCTTTGCGCCTGATGGACAAGGCGGCATTTATCGCCGCAAGCCGCTACAGCCGAACGTCCGTCGTCACGGCATCGCTCGACAAGACGGACTTCCGCGAGCCGGTACGACAGGGCGAACTCGTCGAGGTCATCGGGCGCGTGCTATCGCGCGGCCGTACCTCCATGCTCGTCGAAACAGAGCTCTTTTCCGAAGACCTCTTGACGGGGAAACGACGGTTGTGCACGGTGAGCCGCTTCGTGATGGTTGCTGTCGACGGCGAAGGGCGACCGACGACGTTTGCCGCGAGTGAATGACGAGGCGCAGAAGTGAGCATACGCGTCGCAAGTCTCGGCTTCCCGCGCATCGGTCCCCAACGTGAGTTGAAGGTCGCGCTCGAATCCTATTGGTCGGGCAAGACCGACGCACGCGCGCTGCGCGATGAGGCTGCAGCCTTGCGCAGTCGCGGTTGGAGCGCTCAACGCGATCGAGGCGTTACCGTCCTGCCGAGCAACGACTTCTCGTTGTACGATCATGTGCTTGACACGAGCGTCATGCTGGGCGTCGTTCCCGAGGCGTACGGGCCGCCCGGCGCAGACCTCTCACTCGACCGTTACTTCGCTATGGCACGCGGTGACGCCACGGTCAAGGCGATGGAGATGACGAAGTGGTTCGACACCAACTACCATTACATCGTTCCGGAGTTTCGAGCCGACCAGCGCTTTGCGCTGACGTCGAGAAAACCGATCGAGGAATTGCTGGAGGCGCGGCGACTCGGGTACGAAACGCGTCCGGTGCTGCTGGGGCCCGTCAGCTATTTGTTGATGGGGAAAGCAGTGCACGCAAGCGACCCGCTCGCGCTTCTGCCGAGCGTGCTTCCCGTCTACATCGACGTGTTGCGACAGCTCGCGGATGCCGGGGCGCAGTGGGTACAGGTGGATGAGCCCGTACTCGTCCTTGATCTTGGGCCCGCGGTGCGCGAGGCCTTCGCGGCGGCGTACGCTGCGGTGGCAAAGCGCGCCGACTGCCCCAACCTGCTTCTCGCGACGTACTTCGGCGCACTCGAGAACAATCTCGATTTCGCGCTACGGCTTCCCGTTGCCGGCTTACACCTCGACCTCGTGAGGGGCTCGGGACAACTTGGGGACGCGGTAGCCCGGGCGCCTCGGTCGATGCTCCTTTCGCTCGGCGTCGTCGACGGCAGAAACGTCTGGCGTGCAGATCTGCGGGCCGTGCTCGATCGAATCGAACCGGTCTTCGCCGTGCGTGGGAGCGAGCAAACGATGCTCGCCCCATCGTGCTCGCTCTTGCACGTTCCGGTGGACCTCGAGACGGAGGGGAATCTCGATCCGGAGGTTCGAGCGTGGCTCGCTTTCGCGCTGCAGAAGATCGATGAGCTGCGCGTGCTGGCGACAGCCGTCGATCGTGGGCGCGATGCAGTTGCAGATGCGCTCGCGCGTTCGGACGAAGTTGTGGCGTCACGCGCGAACTCGCCGAAGATTCACAACACCGAGGTCGCTGCGAGGCTCCTCGCCGCAGCGCCGGATAGCGCAAGGCGACAGCGGCCCTTCACCGAGCGTCGCGACGAGCAACAGAAGGCGCTCCGCTTGCCGGTGCTGCCGTCAACGACAATCGGGTCTTTTCCACAGACGGCGGAGGTGCGCAAGGCGCGCGCGGCGCACGACCGCGGCACGCTCGGCGACGGCGCGTATGAAGACTTTCTGCGGGACCAAACGCGAATGGTGATCCGCTGGCAGGAAGAGGTGGGGCTCGACGTGCTCGTGCACGGCGAGTTTGAGCGAAATGATATGGTGCAGTACTTTGGCGAGCAGCTCGAGGGGTTCGCGTTCACGAGACACGGATGGGTACAAAGCTACGGCTCCCGTTGCGTGCGGCCGCCGATCATCTACGGTGATGTTCGCCGCCCCGAACCGATGACGGTCGCATGGGCGCGGTTCGCGCAGTCTCTGACCTCACGGCCGGTCAAGGGCATGCTCACAGGCCCGGTGACGATCCTCCAATGGTCGTTCGTTCGAGACGATCTCGGGCGGGACGTCGTGTGCCGTCAGATCGCCTTCGCACTACGGGATGAAGTCCGGGATCTGGAGGCCTCAGGAACACGCATTATCCAAATCGATGAGCCGGCTCTGCGCGAAGGCTTACCACTGCGCCGTTCGGAGTGGAGCGCCTATTTGGCATGGGCGGTGGAGTGCTTTCGTATTGCCTCGAGCGGCGTTCGCGATGCAACGCAGATACAGACCCACATGTGCTATGGCGAGTTCAATGACATCGTCGAAGCGATCGCGAGCCTCGATGCTGACGTCATTTTGATCGAGGCAGCTCGCTCGAGGATGGAGCTGCTCGACGCGTTCCAGGGACACTACACGAACGACATCGGCCCGGGTGTTTACGATATTCATTCCCCTCGTTGTCCGAGCGTTGAGGAGATGACCGCTCTTCTGGAGGGCGCGGCGGCAAAGATCGCTATCGAGCGCCTGTGGGTTACGCCGGACTGCGGTCTGAAGACTCGTACGTGGGAAGAGATACGCCCTGCGCTTACCAACATGGTCAACGCAGCGAGGAGCGTTCGGACGAAAATGTCGCCGAAGACGTGAAGAGCTGCGTCGCCGTGTCGTGGAGCGGAGGCAAGGATTCAGCGCTAGTGTTGGATCGGCTTCTCCGCGACGAGCGGTACGAGGTTGCTGCGCTTGTGACGACGCTCGACGTAGCGTCGCAACGGGTCAGCGCTCATGGTATTTCGGTCGACCTCGTCGAGCGCCAGGCCCATTCGATCGGCGTACCGCTCGTCTCCGTCGCGCTGCCCGCCAATCCATCCCACGAAGTCTATCTACGGGAGTATCTCGTAGCACTGCGGCCTCTCTTACACGAGGGCGTCAGGGCCGTGGCGTTTGGCGGTGTCTCGCCGGCAAGCTTCCGGCGGCAACACGAAGATTCGTTTGGCTCCAGAGGAATTCCAACGCTGTTTCCATTGTGGGGTGAGCCGTCCCGACGGCTTGCCGAAGACTTTTTCGCTCGAGGCTTTGCCGCGGTCGTGTGTTGCGTAAACGGGGCCTTCCTCGAACGACGGTTTCTCGCCCGGCTCTATGACCGCGCGTTCGTCGAGCAGGTTCCGCCGCGAATCGATAGCTGCGGAGAGAACGGCGAGTTCCATACGTTCGTCTTTGATGGCCCGATCTTCCGCGAGCCCGTCCAGTACGTGGTCGGAGAAACCACGTACGTGGCCGCGATGCGTGGATCACCGGTCAGCGGCCATTGGTTCTGTGAGCTTAAAGCGAGGCAGCTGAGTCCGACGGCATGCCCGTTGTGCGGTGAGGACAATCACTGCAGCGTGGCGGCCGGGCGGGCAACGTGCTGGTGCTTTACGGAGCGCATTCCTCGGGCAGTACGCGAGCGAGTTCCGCCGTACGCGCGCGACGCCGCCTGCGTCTGCGCGAACTGCGCCGGCATCGAAGAAGCATGACGAGGCCTGGTCCGATTGCCGTCAACGCGCTTGAAGTTTACCGAACGGGCTGCTCGCGCGCATTCTCCTCCGCCCAAGCGAGTGCGTCGCCGGCGACTTGCTCCCAACCCGCTTCGCCGAGCGTGTAGTGCGTGCGCTCCGGATACTCTTTGTAGTCGGTGGTCGCACCCGAGTTGGAGAAGAGTCTGTAGTTCGCCTTGACGACGGCCACCGGCGAGACGTGGTCGTTCCCGCCCGCCATCAGGAGTAATGGCGCGCGGGTGCCATTCTGAAAGTCGACCGTGGTCGGCGCATGCGGATTGAAGTTCGCGAGAGCAGCTTGGAAGAGTACGTGATCGGGTCCGGGCACGGCATAGCGATTGTATACGGCGAGTGAGGCTTCATCGCTAAGTGTGTTCGTAAAGGCGTAATGAAACTGCTCGGGCGTAAGCGGCAGCGCGCGATGGCTGTTCGCCGGATTGCTGAGCGCCGGAAACGTGACGCGCAGCGTCGACAGAGGCAGGAAGATGATCCCCTTCACTGGCGCGGGCGCAATTGCGACGCCGGCGGATCCCAGCCCGCGGTCGAGTAAGATCTCTGTCACGAGACCGCCGAATGAATGGCCGATGATAATCGGCGGGTCGTCGAGCCCTTCGACGATGCCCTGGTATCGATCGACGATTTCGTTGATCCCGAGGTTCGCAATCGGAGCGGGATCGCGGCGAAGTTGCTCGATGTCGCCGCCCATGCCGGGCCAGCTCTCCGCTATGACGCGGTAGCCCCTGCCCATGTAAAACCCGATCCAGTGCTCCCAGCACAGCGCCGTCATCCACAAGCCGTGGATCAGCACGATGGTTCTTTTCTTGTCACTCATGTCTGCAGCGTAGGATTCCTGGCAGGTTCCCGCCATTGACCGCGCGGTATGCTCTCAGAGATGCCGCACCATCGACCCCGGACGCGCTCCAGCGCGTGCGTCAGCTGCTGACCGACGACCTTCGCGACATTCTTATCGATGTTCGAGTATGCGTTCGGTATCGGCGATCCGATGCAGAGCACCCCGTACGATTGTCTGGCATCGGACAACGAAACGCGCAGAAGGCTGTGTGCCGAGGGAAGCGCCGTGCGGAGCCAACGTGCGTCGGCAGCCGCCCTTTCATCTTTCGCAATTGCAAAGGTCGGCCGAGCCGATGCGAGCACGCTGCGCAGGGCGCCCACAGCCACCGACAAAGCATGTGTCGCAGTGCGTGCGCGTGCAAGCGCATGCGCTGCATTAGCGACCTCTTCAAGGCTTCGAATCGAGCGCTGATCGGAGTCGAGCAATCCGACGTCGCGTGCCGCCGTTCCGGAAGCTAGCACGAGTCGCGTGAGCATGTCGCGCTCGTTCGCGTCGAGCCGCAAGATCTCGGCGACACGCCTCAGGAACGACGCGGAGAAGCGCCGCCGAGACGTGCCCGACTCGAAGAGCGCGTACCATAACGGAGAGACGCCGAGCAGCTCCGCAACGTCCTCCCTGCGGAGACCGCCGCTCCGCGAACGACTCGGGAGGCCAACGGAAGGGGCGCTAATTCGAGATCGACGCTCCTTGAGAAACGCCTTCAACTGTGCCCCACAGGCATCGGACTCCCGTAGTGCGAGCACGGCGCTCATGGGCCAAAGGTAGACCTCGCGAGGTTTCTGCGCCACGGACAACTCGGACAGTTGCGCGAAATAGGCGAGGTGAGCCTCACTTTTGCGAGCCTGCTAAGGGAGTACCGCCGAAATGCGGGCCTCTCGCAGGAAGCGCTCGCTGAGCACGCGGGCATAAGCAAGGACGCAATCAGCGCGCTCGAGCGTGGAGCGCGTCGCGCTCCGTATCGCGACACGGTGGAACACCTTGCTCGCGCCCTGCGATTGGACGAAGGCCAGGTCCTGGAGTTGCAACGCTCGGCGCGACGCGCGCGCACGCGAAGCGCGCGCCTCTCGTCAGAGGGGAGGGCCGCGTTCCCGAAGCCCTTAACGCGGCTCCTCGGGCGCGAGGAGGCCGTGAATACCGTTATGGACTTGCTCGATCGCCATCGCATCATCACGATTACCGGCGCGGGCGGCATCGGGAAGACCCGTGTCGCGATGGAGAGTGCAGCCCGGTCGTGTCGCGCGCATGAAGCGAGTGCGTGGTTCATCGACCTTGCGTCGGTCGAGCGCACGTCCACCGTCGTCAGCAAGATCGCTTCGGCTCTCGATCTTTCAATTGCAAGTAAGAGCGACCCGCTCGAGGATCTCGCCACGGGACTGCGCGACGGGCACGGCGTTCTTCTGCTCGACAGCTGCGAGCATGTGGTCGATGACGCGGCACGCATCGTTGCCGCAATTGCTCATCGAACTGCCCATATCCGGATTCTTGCGACCAGCCGTCAAAGGCTCGCCATCGACGGCGAGGCCGTCTACCGATTGGGCGCGCTCGCCCCGGAGGACGCGCTCGAACTCTTCTCTCAGCGTGTCGCGGCCGTCGTGCCTGGCTTCAGCCTGGACGCGCGTGACGAAGCGGTCGCAGCCGACATCGTCGCACAAGTCGACAACATTCCACTGGCAATCGAGCTCGCGGCCGCGCGGTTGCCTTCGCTTGGCCTCTCCGAACTTCACGCCCGTCTCCGCGGAACGTTCGCTCTCCTCAGCGGCGGTAAGCGCGACGCACCCCTACGCCAGAGGACGATGTCGGATACCATTGCGTGGAGCTACGCGCTGCTTGACGATGCGGAGCGCGCGCTCTTCCGGCGCCTCGGAATCTTCCCAGCGTCGTGGTCGATCGACGGCGCGGAGTTCGTCGCTGCCGGCGAACCGGTGGCCCCCGGTGCGGTGCTTGAAACGCTTCTGTCACTCGTCGAGAAGTCGCTCGCAGCGGGGATCCCATACGGAGAATCGATGCGGTTTCGCTTTCTCGAACCGACGCGCGGCTTTGCCTTACATCAGCTCGAGGTGGCGGACGAGCATGCTGCGCTCTCGCGCAGGCTCGCCTCGTGGGTCGCCGACTTCGCAGAGGGTTCGGCGCCGCACGCATGGTCCAGGCAAACATCCGAGACGACCCAACGGCAAATCGAGGAGCTCGATAGTGCACGCGCCGCGCTGGCCTGGTCGATTACACCCGCCGGCGACGCCGTCGTCGGCGCCCGAATCATCGGCGCGATGAGGGGATGCTGGATCACGCTCGGGCTCTTCGCGGAAGCGTGTGAGTGGTGCGA
Organism: Vulcanimicrobiota bacterium; assembly: GCA_030040695.1. Taxonomy (GTDB): domain Bacteria; phylum Vulcanimicrobiota; class Vulcanimicrobiia; order Vulcanimicrobiales; family Vulcanimicrobiaceae; genus Tyrphobacter. The sequence goes on from JASHTE010000031.1 coordinate 11,250, forward strand.
GAGTATCCTGGCTAAGCTTGGCGCGGAAGCCGATCCCGCGATAGTCTCTCGCGTATATCGAGTCTACGTCGCCTCCATGGTAGGCGGAGCGGAGATCGATGCCATCGAGTGCGGTCTTCCGTGGTTCGAGCGTGCCGCTGATTGGAGCGGCATGATGGCACTCACCAGCCGCCTGGCGCTGCGCTACGCGCAGCGCGGGCGGTTCGACGAAGCCGAAGAAGCGTTCGCGCGAGTCCGTTCGATTCAGGAGCGTCACCAGCTCGGTTCTACCGCGGACTGGGGTACCTCGCTCATGAATCATGCTGCTTTCTATCGCATGCGCGGAGAGCTCGACGACGCGCAGCGTGCCATCGACGCGTCGCTTGCAATTGCGCGAACACTGCCAAATCGCCTGTACGAGATGTGGGCAAGGCTCTCCGAGGCAGAAATCCTCTTTGCACGCGGTGATGTCTCGGGAGCCGTCGACGTGGCAAAGAAGGCACTCTCTCTCGCGGAACATGCAGGCGCTGAGGCGCTGGCGCATCAGAACCTGGCGGGGTATCTCGTCGCGCAAGGCGATCTCAACGGAGCGCGCCGCGAGGCGCTTCAGGCTCTGGAGTTCCGCGCAAAGCTGCGCGCACACGCAGCTCGATGGGCGATCCTCCATCTCGCGGCGGTTCTCGCGCTCGAAGGCAACGTGCATGCAGCTGCTCGCCTCCGCGGATACGTCAAGGCTCGACATAAGGGTGATGGGTTGCTCGCCGGCCAGACGGAAGCGAGCAGCGATCGTCTCCTCGCGAGCGCTCTACGAACGCTTGACGTTGCAGAAGTCAAGCGGCTCGAGGGCGAGGGGGCGCTGCTGAGCGACGCCGAGGCCTCGCTGCTCGCGTCTCCCGACTCCATCTGACTGACTGCCCGGTATATGGGCACGGTTTTCTTGGTCTTGTAGCATGTTCACATTCGCTAACGATATTCGACGAGGAGAGCTGCGATGGCCAGCATGCCGACGCGGGACCCGGTCAAGGATGCGCTCCTTACGCCGCAAAACGCCGCGGTCCTGATCATCGATTACCAGCCGCTACAAGTCTCATCCGTCGGATCGATGGACAAGCACGACCTCGTGGAGAATATCACCACCGTAGCGAAAGCAGCGAAGCTTTACGGAATGCCGGTGGTGTTCACGACGGTCAACCTCAAGAGCGGAAAGAACGCCCCGATGATCCACCAGCTGCAAGACGTCTTCCCGGATCTCGAGGCGTTCGATCGTACGTCGATCAATGCGTGGGAGGACGCGGAC
>JASHTE010000279.1 GCA_030040695.1 Vulcanimicrobiota bacterium
TGGCGCACCTGCAGCCCGGCGATACGGTGCTCGGCATGTCGCTCGCGCACGGCGGGCATCTGACGCACGGAACGAAAGTGAGCTTCTCGGGTAGGCTCTACAACGCGCTCGCCTACGGCGTGCGCCGCGACACCGAGCTCGTCGATTTCGACGAGGTGCGCGCGCTTGCGCGCGAGCACAGACCGAAGATGATCATCGCGGGCGCCAGCGCCTATCCGCGCACGCTCGACTTCCTGCCGTTTCGCGAGATCGCCGATGAGATCGGCACGACGCTGCTCGTCGATATGGCGCACATCGCGGGACTCGTCGCCGTCGGGTTGCACCCTTCGCCGATCCCGTTTGCGGACTTCGTTACATCGACGACGCACAAAACGCTGCGCGGACCGCGCGGCGGCTTCATCCTCTGCACCGAGAAATGGGCACAGCCGATCGACAAGAGCGTCTTTCCTGGAATCCAAGGCGGTCCGCTCATGAACATGATTGCAGCGAAGGCCGTCGGGTTCGGCGAGGCACTTGCCCCTGAGTTCAAACGCTACCAGCAGCAGGTTCTGGACAATGCGAAAGCAATGGCGCAAGAGTTTCTCCGCGCAGGCTATCGTCTCGTCGGCGGCGGCACCGACACGCATCTCATGCTCGTCGATGTTTCCGTCAAGGGCCTCACGGGCAAGGCGGTGGAGGCCTACCTCGACGAGATCGGAATCACGGTCAACAAGAACGCGATTCCGTACGACCAGCAGAAGCCGATGATTGCGAGCGGCGTCCGCATCGGCACGCCGGCGATTACGACGCGTGGCTTCGACGTCGACGAGTGTCGCGAAGTCGCTCGCATCATCTGCGACGGCCTGACGGATGTTGCGGATCGCGCAAAGCTCGACACCCTCCGCGACCGCGTCCACGAGCTCACCGCTCAACACGGGGTTCCGTAATGGAGACTCGTGATGCGGTCGAATTCAAAAGCGTCACGCCGATCCTGCGGATGTTCGACGTCGTCAAAGCGCGCGAGTTCTATCTCGACTACTTGGGTTTCAAGGTTGAATTCGAACATCGCTTCCACGAAAGCGCCCCGCTGTTCATGGGCGTCCAGCGCGACGGGGTCCATATTTTCCTCAGCGAACATCACGGCGACGGAACACCCGGGACGCACATCCGTGTCGAGACCGACGGCGTCGCGGCGCTTCACCGCGAACTTGCGACGAAGGGCTACCGGTACATGAACCCGGGGATCATCGAACAGGAGTGGGGGCAGCGGGAGCTGACCGTCGTCGATCCCTTCAATAACAGGCTGACGTTCAGCGAACGCATCGCCTGATGTCTGGGTCGTGAAAGCGAAGGGCATGTTCGGCGACTCCCACGTCGTGGTTCTCGACCATCCTGCGGTTGCAGATCGTCTTGCACGGATACGCGACAAGGCGACGCCGGTTCCCGTCTTTCGAAAGCTGGTGGAAGAGATAGGCGCGTTTCTTGCGTATGAGGCGACACGCGAGCTTCCGCTGCGCGAGGAGCGCATCGAGACGCCGTTGACGGAGACGACGGTCAAACGTATCGCGACGCGACCCGTGGTCGCGCCGATCCTGCGAGCGGGATTGGGCCTGTTGCCGGGATTCTTGCAGGTCGTCGACGACGCCGTCGTGGCGCATTTGGGATTCTATCGCGATCCACAGTCGCTCGAGGCCGTGCCGTACTATGCGAACGTGCCTCCGGACCTCGGCGGGAGACGGGTGTTCGTCCTCGATCCGATGCTGGCAACGGGAAACTCCGGCGTCGCCGCGCTCAATGCGCTCGTCGAGCGCGGCGCGAAGGATCTCACGTTCATCTGCCTGATTGCGGCACCTGAAGGCATCGCCAACATGCACGGCGCGCACCCAAGCGTGAGCATCGTCACCTGCGCGATCGATGCGAAGTTGAACGATCACGGATATATCGTACCGGGGCTCGGCGATGCCGGCGATCGCATGTTCGGAAGCTTGACCTCGGTACCCGCTACTGCTCGTACGAAAGCATAAGCTTCTGCGGGTCCCTCGACTTCGCTCACTTCGTTCGCTCCGCTCGGGATGACAACGCAACGCCCCTCCTGGGATGAGTACTTCATCAGCATCGCGCGGGAGGTGGCGACGCGTGCAACCTGTCCGCGCGCCTCCGTGGGCTGCGTCCTCGTACGCGAGCATCGCATTCTCACGACGGGGTACAACGGGGCGCCACGGGGAGTGCCACATTGCACCGAGGGAGGATGCATTCTCCGTGACGGACACTGCGTTCGCGCAACGCATGCGGAAGCGAACGCCGTGGTGCAGGGCGCGCTCCACGGTGTGGGTTTGCAGGGGGCGACAGCGTATTGTACGCATCAACCCTGCGTGGGCTGCTCCAAGCTCCTCATTAGCGCGGGCGTCGTGACGATCGTCTACGTTGACGCCTATCCCGACGAGGTTGCCGCCGAGTTGCTCTCTGAAGCAGGAGTTCAGCTCGTTCAGTACAGCGGGCAAGAGCGTGGCACAGCGTGATAACTGCGGCGCTCATCTACGCGGTAACCTTTGCGATCGCTGCGGGCGTGGCGGCCTCGGCGACGCCGCTCATTCTACGTCTTACGAAGCGTCTCGGGCTGTTGCACGCGGCAGCAGCCGATCGTCACATGCACACCGAGCCGCGGCCGCGTGTCGGCGGCGTCGCCGTCTATCTCGGCTTCGCCGTCGCGCTCTTCGCGGTGCTGGGCCTCGCGCTCTCGTCACCGTACTCGCTTGAGCCATCCCTAGCGCACGCGACTGCAGCGCATCGGCTGGAGCTCATTACCGGCCAGTTCGAGACGGTGCATCGTCTCGTCGGCCTTCTCTTCGGCAGCCTCCTCATTCTCGGCGTCGGGCTGTGAGACGACCTCATGGAGATGCGGCCGCGCAACAAGCTCATCGCCCAGTCGCTCGTTGCGCTCGTCTCGATGCTCTACGGCTTCATCATTCCCGGCATCACGAATCCGTTCGATCACAACTCCGAAACCAACTGGATCGACTTTCCGCTCTGGTTGGGTATCCCCCTCACGTTGCTCTGGTACGTCGGCATGATGAACGCGATCAACTTCATCGACGGGCTCGACGGCTTACTCGCCGGCTTTGCCGCGATCGCCAGCCTCTTCATGTTCTGGATCTTCGTGCTGCACGGCAGCGTCGTCGTTGCGATCGTCGTCGTCGCGCTCGGCGGCGCGGCGCTCGGCTTTCTTCCCTATAACTTCAACCCCGCGCGGATCTTCCTGGGCGACGCCGGCTCCCTCTTTATAGGCTACGTGTTCGCAACCGTCTCGATCATCGGCACGAGCAAGACGGCGATCGCGATCAGCCTGGTCGTGCCCCTCGTCATCCTCGCGCTCCCGGTCATCGACACGGCGGCCGTCATCGTTCGCCGGTCGATGACGGGCAAGGCGATCACCGAAGCGGACCGGAGCCACTTTCACCACCAACTCGTCTTTCGCTTCGGGCTCAACGTTCGGCAGGCGGTGCTCCTGATCTACGCGTTGTGCATCGTGCTCGGTACCGTGGCGCTCTATGTCTCCGGCGGCCTCACGCACGTCTTTCGGCACGTGAACTAGCGGCATAATGTCTTCTGCCAAGCTACGCGTGATGACCGTCTTCGGGACGCGGCCGGACACGATCAAGATGGCGCCGGTCGTCCATGCGCTCGCCGCACATCGCGAGATCGAAGGTATCGTCTGCGTCACGGCGCAGCATCGCGAGATGCTCGACGATCTCCTTGAGCTCTTCGAAATCCGTCCGCTGTACGATCTCGACATCATGACCGAAGACCAGAGTCTTACCGATGTGACGACACGTGTGCTCATCGGTATGGAGCCGGTGCTCGAAGAGGCGAAGCCCGACGTCGTGCTCGTGCACGGTGACACGACGACGAGCAGCGCCGCTGCGCTCGCCGCGTTCTATCAGCATGTTGCGGTCGGCCACGTGGAAGCGGGGTTGCGCACGAGCGATCGCTGGGTGCCCTTTCCCGAAGAGATGAATCGCAGGCTCACGGGCACGATTGCCTCGTATCATTTTTCACCGACGCCGCTCGCGCGCAGTCATCTCATCCAAGAACACGTCGACCCGAGCGATGTCGTGATTACCGGCAACACCGTCATCGATGCGTTCCTCGAGACGGCGGCGCGCAGCGATCTTCCGGCGCCTCCGCGTTGGAGCGAGCTCGATCCGAAACGCCCGATCATTACCGTGACCGCGCACCGACGCGAGAATCATCCGTACATGCGTAAGATGTGCGAGGCGATGCGTGACATCGCGGAGCTGCCGATGCGCCCACAGCTCTATTGGCCGGTCCATCCCTCACCGCGCGTACGACCGATCGCGTTGGAAGTGCTCGGCGCAGTCCCGGGCGTCGTGCTGACGGATCCCATCGACTATGCGCGGATGGTTGCGACGATCAAAGGCTGCAGCTTCGTGCTCACCGACTCGGGCGGACTGCAAGAAGAAGCACCGTGCCTGGGCAAGCCCGTTCTCGTTATGCGTGAGGAGACGGAGCGGCCGGAAGGGCTCGAAGCCGGAACACTCGAGCTCGTCGGGCATCGGCGCGAGCGGATAGTCGAGAGCGCGCGCAGGCTTCTTACCGACCGGGCGGCCTACGACCGAATGGCGCGCGCGGTCAATCCGTACGGCGACGGGCGCGCCGCGGAGCGCATCGTCGAGTGGCTCCTCGCGCGGCTGCGAGGCGCCACCTATCCGCAGCCCTTCGAGGCCGGCAGCCCAGGACAGTGACCGGCCTCCGGCGGCCGCTCCTCCAATCCGCTCTCATCGTCGCGGTCGCCGCCTCGCTCGCGGTCTACTGGCTACCGCTGCCTGCCCTTGCCTTGGCAGTAGGCGGTCTGTGCGGTATCCTGAATGCCATGTTGACGGCGCGCGGTATCGAGCGTCTCGGGAAAAGTCGCAGCGCCGGCGGCTTCGTCATAAGTAGTTTTTCCCGCTTGGCACTCTTCGGTATAGTGCCGGTGGCCTTCGCTGCCTCGGGGCCGTGGTGGTCGATGGTGTGGTATTTCGCCGGGTTCTTTTTCCCAACGGCGCTCTACGCTGCGAGCGTCGCCCGGCTTTCATAAGGAGGGCGGATGACCTGCAGGCTGCCGGCGCTCGGCGGTATCGGCGAGCACTTCAGCTGCAAGCTGCCGGTGCTCGGTTGGGTGCATGCGGACACCGTCATGACGACGTGGCTCGTGATGATCTTGGCGCTCGCGCTCTTCGCATGGATCGGCGCGAGTTATCGCTCTCCATACGTCACGAAGCGCCAGACGATCCTGGAGGCTGTCTTCAACTATATCTCGGATCTCGCGACGAGCACACTCGGCCCGGAAGGTGAGCCGTTCGTCCCATTTTTCATCGCGCTCTTCATTTTCATCTTCTTGCTGAATCAGTTCGGCATGCTGCCGTTCAAGGCGTTCAACTTGCCCTTCGGCGGCTCGCCGACCGCGGACATCAATACCGTCGTTCCGCTCGGCCTCATCGTCTTCTTCGGAATTCAAATCGTCGCGTTGCATAAGTCGGGACTGCGCTACTTGGGACACGTCTTCAAGCCGTATGCCGGTCTCGCGCCCATCAACATCCTTGAGGAGCTCGCGCGCCCCGTGACGCTGTGCGCGCGGCTGTTCTTCAATATTTTCGTCGGCGAGCTGCTCTTCGTGATCGTCGCATCGATCGTCGAGGCGCACGTGAAGATCGGCTGGTTCGACATCTCACTCTCCGTCACGTTCGTTCCGTTCTTGATCCAGTTCTTCAACTTTTTCGTCGGTACGGTCCAGGCATTCGTGTTCACCCTCCTGGCAATCGTCTATCTATCGCTCGCGACTGCCGAGCAACACTGATGCCGTTCTTACAGAAAGGTGCTCCTCTTGACTTCTGAAGCGTTGATCGCCGCGTGTACTCTTCTCGCGTTCGGGATCATCATCGCGGGCGTTGCGTTCGGCTCGGCGATCGGCGACGGTATCGTCGCGAGCAAGGCCGTCGAGTCGATCGCACGGCAGCCCGAAGCGCGCCCAAACATCATGCTCTTCATGTTCCTGGGCATCGGCGTGCTGGAAGCCTTCCCGATCATCGGCATCGGCTTCGCCTTCTACATCTTCTTGGTCGTGGCGAAGGTCCCGACGCTCATGAGCCACTTCGTCAAGTAGAAACGTGTTTCTCTATCCGGACGGGACGCTCGTCATCCAACTCATCAACTTCGCGATCTTCTTTGCGATCTTGAACGTCGTGTTCTTGCGCCCGGTCGGCGCGGCGATACGGCGTCGCCGTGAGTACATCAACAGCCTCGTTACCGATTACGACGCGCATCAGGCCGATGCGAAGAAGCTTCGCGAGGAGGCAGAGGGCGTGCGTACTACCGCGCGCCGCGCCGCCGAGCACCATATCGCCGCTGCTCGCGCGGAAGCCTCGAACGAGGCAGCCGCGCTCTCCGCGAAGTACGCGCAAGAGGGTCAGCGGATCGTCGAAGACGCGACGAACACCGCGGCCGAAGAGTTCGACGCCGCACGCACGAGCGGCGACGAGCTCGCGCGCCAGCTGGCAGAGATGATGATCGATCGGGTGATGACGGAGAGCGTTGCGTGACGAGCCAGTTTTACGTCCAGGTGGCGATCTGGAGCCAAGTCGCCTCCACCGTGCTCTTCCTCGCGGCGCTCGTCTATATCTGGATACGCTGGCTCCAGCCGACGGTGCTCGCGGCGCAAGAGCGCAGCAACCAGCAGATCGCGGAGGCCGAGCACCGCCGCGACGTCGCACGAGAGGCGTTGCAGGCACTGCGCGAGGAGATCGAGGGAGCGAAAGCCGATGCCGAGCTCATTCGCGCTCGCGCCGAGACGCAAGCCGACGTCGAGCGTCGCGCACTGCTCGAGGAGACGCGCGAAGCGGGAGAGCGCGGGCTCCGGAACGCGCGCGGCGAGCTCGCCCGCGCACGCGAGGCTGCACGCACGCGGCTGCGCGAGGAAATGCTCGCCCGCGCCCTCCAAGAGGCGCGAAGCGAGGCGCAGCGGCGGATCGACAAGGCGCGCAACGAGAAGATCGTCGACCGTTTCCTCGTGACGTTGGAGAGAGCGGCGCAATAATGGTGAATCGGACGCTCGCGCGCCGCTATGCGAGTGCGGTCTACGCGCTCGCCGCAGAGGCGAGCGCGACCGAGCGTGTCGGCCGGCAGCTGGCAGGCATCTGCGAGGCAATCAACGCAGACGCGGCGACGCAGCAGTTCTTTCTCGCGCCGGTGATCGACCGGTACCGGAAGGAGCGCGTGCTGAGCAGCGTCTTCGAGGGGCGCGTCGACCCGATCGCGCTTCATACGCTCCTGCTGCTCGTGCGCAAGCACCGCGAAAGCCTGCTCCAAACGGTTCTCGAAGAGTACCGCGCGCTCGACATGAGTGCCCACGGAATCGAACCGTTGACGATCATCTCGGCGCGCCCGCTCTCCGGCCAGGAACTCGACCAGGTGAAGGAACGCGTCGAAAGCGTCTACGGGCGTCGCTTCGTGTCACAGCTGGTCGTCAACCCCACCCTCATCGGTGGGTTGCGCATCGTCATGGGCGACCGCCGTATCGACGGTACCATCGAGGGCAGGCTCGAGCAGCTCGCGCGGAGCCTCGCAGCAACACAGTGATTCTCATAGCGCAAAAGGGGTGGCAATGATCAATGCGGATGAAATAGCCGGTCTGCTGAAATCGCAGATCGCAAACTTCAAGAGCGAGCTGCAAGAAGATGAAGTCGGCACGGTGATCGAGGTTGGCGCAAATCTCGCGCGCATCTACGGCCTTCGGGGCGTGCGCTTCTCCGAGCTCGTCGAGTTTCCGAACGGGCTGCAAGGTGTCGCGCTGAACCTCGAAGAGGACAACGTCGGCGTCGTCATTATGGGTTCCGACGCTCAGATCCAAGAGGGCGACCGCGTGCGGCGCACCGGGCGAATCGCCTCGGTTCCCGTCGGCGAAGCGCTCCTCGGACGCGTCGTCGATCCGCTCGGCAACGCCGTCGACGGCAAGGGGAAGATCGAGGCGACGCGTTTGCGTACCGTAGAAAATACCGCGCCGAGCGTCGTGCAACGCCGTCCGGTCTTTCAGCCGCTGCAGACCGGAATCCGTGCCATCGACGCGCTCATTCCCATCGGCAAGGGGCAGCGCGAACTCATCATCGGCGATCGCTCCACAGGCAAGACCGCGCTCGCCATCGACGCAATCATCAATCAGAAGGGCAAGAACGTCTTCTGCATCTACGTCGCGATCGGGCAAAAAAACTCCACCGTCTCCGCGCTCTCTCAAGTGCTCGAGCAGAAGGGTGCAATGGAGTACACGACGATCGTGACCGTAAGCCCGTCGGATGCCGCTGCGCTGCGTTGGATCGCGCCGTACGCGGGTTGCGCGATGGCCGAAGACCTCATGTACGCGGGCAAAGACGTGCTCGTGGTGTATGATGATCTCACGAAGCACGCGCAGGCCTACCGCGAGATGTCGCTGCTCCTGCGACGTCCGCCGGGACGCGAAGCCTACCCCGGCGACGTGTTTTATCTGCACTCACGCCTCCTGGAACGTGCGGCGAAGCTGGACGACGGGATGGGCGGCGGTTCGATGACCGCGCTGCCGATCATCGAGACGCAAGCCGGCGATTTCTCCGCCTACATTCCGACGAACGTGATCTCGATCACCGATGGACAAATCTATTTGACGCCGAGTCTGTTCTTCCAGGGCATTCGCCCAGCGATCGACGTGGGGCTCTCGGTCTCGCGCGTCGGTGGTGCGGCACAGACGAAGGCGATGAAATCCGTCGCAGGCCAGTTGAAGCTCGAGCTCGCGCAGTACCGCGACCTCGCCGCTTTCGCGAAACTCGCAAGCGACCTCGACAAAGCCACCCAGGTCCAGCTGCAGCGCGGTGAGAAGCTGACCGAGCTCTTGAAGCAGCCTCAGTATCAACCGCAGCCGGTCGAAGATCAGGTTATCCTCCTCTATGCCGGAACGCAAGGCTTTGTCAACGATATCGAGACGCGGCGCTTGCAAAACTGGGCGACGGGCGTGATCCAAGTGATACACGAAAAGCACCCCGAGATCCCGAGTGCGATCGCACAGTCGAGCCAGCTCTCCGATGAGACGAAGAAGCAGCTCGACGCGGCGCTCACCGAGTTCAACAGGTCGTTCTGAAGATCGATGCCGACCGTCCGCGAGCTGCGCGATCGAATTCGCTCGTTGAAGAATACGCAGCAGATCACCAAGGCGATGAAACAGGTCGCCGCGGCGAAGATCCGGCGCGCCGAGGCCGCGCAACGACGCGCGCAGCCGTACGCGCAAACGTTGAGCGAGATGCTGCGCGATCTCGCGGCTGCCGTCTCCGTGGTCGATCACCCCTTCATGCGCGAAGGGAAGGTGGGTGCACCCTCCGGCGTTATCCTCATGACCGCCGACAAGGGCCTCGCCGGCGCGTTCAACTCGAACCTGATTCACGCGGCGGAGCTCTACGCGCAGGAGCACGCCGGCACGCGTTTCTACACCGTTGGCCTCAAGGGGCGCAACGCCGTTCGGCGGTGGGGGCAGCGCGAGCATCCGACGTGGACGCTCGGCGCGGGGAAACTCGCGACGGCACGCGAGGTCGCAGCGCGTACGGAGAGTGACTTTAGAAGCGGTGATGTCGGCCAGGTCGTTCTCATCTCTTCGAAGCTCATCTCGATGATGTCGCAACGGCCGCAGACCCGGCGTCTCGTTCCGGTCGTGAAGGACGAGCTCGCCGGCGGCGAGGCCGCGCGGGCAAAAGGTGCGGTCGAGTTCCTCCCCTCGCCGGAGTTCGTGCTCTCGGCGCTCTTGCCGAAGTATCTCGAGTTCACGCTCTACTCCGCGATGCTCGAGACCGACGCGGCCTTCTTCGCCGCGCAGCTCATCGCGATGTCGAATGCGACCGACAATGCCGGGAAGGCGATCGACAGCCTTACGATAGAGATGAACAACGCACGTCAAGCTGCGATCACCAAAGAGTTGCTTGAAATCGTCGCCGGCGCGGAAGCGCTCGGTGTTGAATAAGGAAGAGAGATGGCACAACCTACCGGAAAAGTCGTTCAAGTGCTCGGCAACGTCGTGGACGTTGAGTTTACACCCGAGACGCTGCCGAAAATCTACGATGCGTTGCTCGTGCGGGTCAACGAGGACGTTGCGAAGGGAAACGGCGCGAAGCCGGCGGCACAGCTTGGCGGGACGGCGATGCAGGAGCGTGAGCTTACGCTCGAGGTGCAGGACGAGCTCGGGAACAACCAAGTGCGCTGCCTCGCGATGGGATCGACCGACGGCCTCGTGCGTGGCGCGATGGTGACGAGCACGGGCGGCCCGATCACCGTGCCGGTTGGAGAAGGCACGCTCGGGCGAATCTTCAACGTGCTCGGAAGGCCGATCGACTCGGATGCTCCGGTAAAGGCGGCAGCGACGTGGCCGATCCATCGTCCGGCGCCGGAGTTCAAGTATCAGGAGCCCACGCCCCGAGTCTTCGAAACCGGCATCAAAGTGATCGACTTGATGGCGCCGTACACGCGAGGCGGCAAGGTCGGGCTCTTCGGCGGCGCGGGTGTCGGCAAGACGGTTCTCATCCAAGAGCTCATTCGCAACATCGCCTATGTGCACAAGGGCTTCTCGGTCTTTACCGGTGTCGGCGAGCGCACGCGCGAAGGGAACGACCTCTGGCGTGAGATGAAAGACTCGGGCGTCATCGCGCAGACGACGCTCGTGTTCGGCCAAATGGACGAGCCGCCGGGTGTGCGCTTTCGCGTGGCGCAGACCGGCGTGACAATGGCGGAATACTTCCGCGACGAGCTCGGTGCCGACGTCCTGCTCTTCATGGACAATATCTTCCGCTACATGCAGGCGGGATCCGAGGTCTCGGCCTTGATGGGACGCATGCCCTCGGCCGTCGGTTATCAACCAACGCTCGCCACCGACATGGGCGTGATCGAAGAGCGCATCACCTCGACGCGCAAAGGCTCGATCACCTCGGTGCAGGCCGTCTACGTACCCGCCGACGATTACACCGATCCGGCGGTCGCGACGACGTTCTCGCACCTCGACGCGACAACCGCGCTTTCGCGGCCGATCTCGGAGCTCGGCATCTACCCAGCGGTCGATCCGCTCGCATCAAGTTCGCGTATTCTCGATCCGCAGATCATCGGTGAGGATCACTACCTCGTCGCTCGCGGCGTGCAAGAGACGTTGCAGCGCTACAAAGACCTTCAGGACATCATTGCGATTCTCGGCATCGAAGAGCTCTCCGAGGAAGACAAAGTTGCGGTGGGGCGAGCACGCCGCATCCAGCGTTTCTTCTCTCAGCCGTTCTTCGTTGCGGAGCAGTTCACGGGGCGCCCGGGAAAGTACGTGCAGCTCTCCGACACCGTTGCGTCGTTCAAAGAGCTGCTTGACGGGAAGGTCGACCAGCTCCCGGAGAGCGCGTTTTTCTACGCCGGCGGCATCGACGACGTGAAGGAGAACGCAGAGAAGCTGGGCGCTTCCGTCTAGGCATGGCGGCGACCGTTCCGTTCAAGCTCATTACGCCCGCCGAAATCGTCTTCGACGGCGAGGCGGAGCTCGTGATCGTCGTCACGACAGAGGGTGAGGAGGGCATCCTGCCGCAGCACGCGCCGCTGCTCGCGGCGCTACGTCCGGGGGTGCTGCGTGCAAACCTCGCGCGGGAGAGTGCAACCGAGCGACTCGAGCTCGCAACCCGCGCCGGCTTCGTGCAAGCGCTCCCCGACCGCGTCACGGTACTCGTGGACGAGGCCGTGCGCTTCGAGGATGTCGACGTTACGAAGACGCGCGAGGAGCTCGCTGCCGCCGTTGCCGCCGCTGACCGCCCGGAAGAGGAGTTCGCGCAGGCGAAACTTCGCCTCACCGGCCATTAGGTTCCCAAGTAGGCCTACCATAACGGTAGGGCGTAAGTGACGACGGATATGCTCGACCGCTTGGAGACGACGCTGCGCATTCGCGGCGGCGCGCGCCTGGAAGGATCGGTTCCGACGCACGGCGCGAAAAACGCCGCGCTCCCGATCATGGCTGCCTCGCTCCTCGCGAGAACGCCGGTGACGCTTCACCGCGTGCCGCGCATCACCGACGTCTCGGTTATGTGGTCGCTGCTCGAGGCGCTCGGCGCGCGCATTCGCTATGAGGGCGATCACACGATCACGATCGACGCGAGCAACGTCTCGTCGTTTCGCGCCCCTTACACGCTCGTTCGCAAGCTCGCGGCGTCCTTCGATATCGTTGGGCCGCTGCTCGGACGCTTTCGTCGCGCGGAGGTGCCGCTTCCCGGCGGTTGCGTCCTCGGGACGCGCGCTACCGACATGCACGAGCAAGCCTTCGTCGCGCTCGGCTGCGAGGTACGCAACGCACACGGATACTTGATCGCGCACTCTCGCCGGAAGAGGCTGCACGGTGCGCCGATCGAATTTCGGATGCCCAGCGTCGGCGCTACGAAGAACGCGATGCTGAGCGCAGTGCTCGCCGAAGGAACGACGACGCTCTCGAACGTCGCGATGGAACCGGAGGTCGTCGACCTCGCGAACTTTCTCGTCGCAATGGGCGCAAAGATCTCAGGTGCGGGCACGGACACGATGGTCGTGGACGGTGTGCGCGAACTGCGCGGCGTGGAGTACGAAATCATTCCCGACCGCATCGTCACTGGCACCTTGCTCTTCGCCGGCGCGGTGACGCGTGGTGACGTAACGGTAACAGCGACGCGACCGGAGCACTTGAGCGCGGAGATCGAGCGCCTCGTCGAGTGCGGTGCGGAAATAACGAGCGGAGATGACTGGGTGCGGTTGCGGGCAGACTCGATCAAGGGCGGCACCAGCATCATTACGGCGCCGTACCCCGGCTTTGCCACGGACCTCCAGCCGCAAGCGGTTGCGTTTCTCTGCACGGCTCCGGGGACGAGCGTCGTCGAGGAGTCGATCTTCAACGCGCGCTTCTCCTACGTGAACGAGCTCGCCCGCATGGGCGCCGACGTCAAGGTCGCGATGGAGAGCAACGCCGCGGTGATCAAG
>JASHTE010000280.1 GCA_030040695.1 Vulcanimicrobiota bacterium
ATACAGGGTTGAATCGGCGAGATTCATCCCGGCGGCCACGTCATTTGGCGGCCACCGAGGACGTGCACGTGCACGTGATCGACGGTTTGACCGCCCTCGGCTCCGGTATTGACCACGAGCCGGTACTCCGGTATTCCCGCTTTGCGCGCCAGCTTCGTCGCGACCGCGACCATATGGCCCGCGAGCTCCTCGTCGCCGCGCTCGACGATCTCGCTCATCGTACCGTAGTGCTTGCGGGTGAGAACGAGCATGTGCTTCGGCGCCTGCGGGTTTACGTCGACGATGCCGACGACGTCGTCGTCGCGATAGAGTTCCTCGGCAGGAACTTCCCCGGCGCTAATTTTGCAAAAAATACAATCGTTCATCGTATGTAGAACGTCCACGTCTTCGAAGCCGTGTTCCCCGCTTCATCTGCAACGCGCACCGTTACGTGGACGGCGCCGCGTGGATAGCTGCGTTGTGGCAAGTACTGCACGAACTGCGCAGTGCGCAGGCACTCGGGCGTGACATCGTGCCCCCCGACGTTGAGGTAGATCGACGACGGGTTCACGGGAACGGCTTCCGCGACGAACGTCGCGTATACGGCAGGCGCATCGAGGTCCACGCGCGCTCCGTCTGCGGGGCCGACCGAGGCGATGCCCGGCGCCCTCCCCGATGCAGAGAGGCCTTGTACAGCGCGAGCGACGACGTTGCTTCCGTCAGGCATCTGGAGATGCGCGAGAATCGGCGTGTCGATGAAGTTCGCGCTGTGTTCGATCTGGTACGTGCCGACGTACGTTCCCGGCGGATGCTCTGCCATGGCGATCGACTGGACGTAGGAGCCGATGTCGAAAGTCGCGGCGCCGCCGGGCGTGCCGTGCATCGTCACGGTAAGCGTGTCACCCGCGCGCAGCGGGTGTGTCGCATCGGTCTCGACATCCGAGATCGACGTGGTGCCGCTCTGTGCGCTCGTCTGCGCCTCTGTGCGCTCGGCGACGATCTCTCGCACTTCTCCCGTCTCGACGTTGTAGCGAATCGTCGCGTAGTCACCCGGAAGCAAATCGCTGAACTCCGCTGCCTTACCGTTGAGGGAGATCTCTGTATCGCGATCCGGCACGATGACGTGTCCGTCCTCGAGCAGCAGCTCGTCGGGATCGGTGACGACGATCTCGCCGTAGCGCGAGCCGTACTCGTCGACGACCGATGCTACGTCGCCGTTCTTCAGCACCTCGATCTCCGCGTAATCGCCGGGACGGATGTCGGTGAGCTCGCCGGGAACGTCGACGTCGACGCCGACATCGCGCATCGTGATGATCGCGTTGGGCGTTATGGGGATCGTCCGCACTCGATCGTTGAAAGCGAGTGTGACGGTCGGCGGATCCGAATCGACGTCGACGGCCGTCACCGTACCGACCTTGATGGTGCGATCGCCGACGGTAAAATCACCGAGGCCCGAGCGCCCGATAAGCTGCGAAACGATCGAGACGACGTGTGCGCGGCGATCGAACGTCGCCTCTGCCCCGAGCACGTCGGTGAAGAAGCGCAGAGGCGCATAGAAGACCCAGTTACGCAACTCCGCTGGTGCATCGAGGAGCACGGGATGTCCGTCCACGAGTGCCACGCGGCTGCGGTCACGTAGAATCACGGTCTTCGACCCGACGTGCGTGATCATCTGTGAGCCTTGCGCCGTGAAATCGAGCCCCAACGCGAGCACGGTGCGCCGCACCGGCACAAGCAGAATGCCGTTGTCGAGTAGCGGCCGCGGTTCGACGGGAAGCGTCAGGCCGTTGATGACGATGCTGATCGGCGTCTCCCGCGACGGAGCCCTCTTATCCGCTGCGCCGGTAAAGGCGACGAGGATCACCGCGAGGAGCGCCATGCTCCACCTCACGCGAGCACCTCTCGGTAGACGTCGGCGGTCGAGCGGGCGCACCGATCCCAGCTCAAGGCCTGCGCAAGCATCTTTCCTTCATTGACGAGGCGCTCGCGTAGCCCCTGGTCTTCTAGAATGCGAACCAGACGCTCGGTGAGCGCGCTCGCATCCGGCGCAGGAAAGGTGAGCGAGGCCGGCTCGAGCGCGCGCGGCACTGCCTGCTCTGAAACGACGACCGGCGTGCCGGCCGCCATAGCCTCCAGGAGCGGAAGGCCGAACCCTTCGCAGAGCGACGGGTGCACGAGTGCGAGCGCACGGCTATAATAACGCGCGAGGTCATCGGCGGACAGCTCGCCGAGAGCGCGCGCTTGCCGCCCGAACCGAGACGCGCGTTCGAGCGCACCGCCGAAGTCGTCGCCGCCCGTGAGACAGAGATCGACGCGGTACCGCTCCGGCAGAGCGCTCCATGCGTCGAGCAACGTCTGCAGATTTTTGTGACGACGGTGATTGCCGACGTAGAGGAAATAGGGGCTTGCGGCGCTCGTGGATCCTGTGCTGAGCGTAGCTCCCAAGGGAGGCGGAGTCGAAGGGCTCGGGATGACGGGCGCATCCACACCCAAAGGGATCACGCGGACCTTCTTGGGATCGACGGCGAGGAAGCGCCGCAGGTCCTCGACGGTGCGCTCATCGTCGGTGATCACCCGCACCGCACGTGCGCACGCGCGGCGCACGACGAACCTGTAGTACGGGCCGACCTTCATCTTGAACTGCTCGGGGAACCTGAGGTGAATCAAATCGTGAATCGTGACGATCGAGCGTGCCGGCACGAAGAGCGGCGTGTATTGCGAGAGAAAGTGCACGAGGTCAACACGGCTCCGAGCGATCCAACGCGGTAGCGTCACCTGTTCGTTCCAGCCGAAGTTCCCGCCGCTCCCGTAGACGATGAACTCCAGCTCCGGCGCTACCTGCGGCAGACGCTGCGCGAGCTCGCGCACATAGCGCTGCATCCCCACCGACATCTGCCGCGTCAAGCGTGCATCGATTCCGACGCGGCCAAGCGTGCGCCTCAACGCCGCGCCTTGCGCGCCGCCACGTAGCGATAGCGCGCCGACCAATACGCCGCGACGATGCCCCGCCGGCCATCGAGCAGCTCCCCCTTGACGAGGAGCAAGTACAACCAGCGAGGCCATATCGCGAGCCACTCGCCCGCCGTGCGCAGCAGCGAGAAGCGCATCACCGAGGCCTCGAGGTCCGTGTAGCGTTCGAACTTTGAACGATACGATGCCACGTCAGGGTATGAAAAGTGTAGCAGCCTCCCCGGCAGCTCTCCCGTCGCCCCTCGAGCACTCCATCGCTCGTGCAAAAGTGCCGTCTCTCCGGCGGCGGCGCAGCTCACCAGCTCCGCGCGCTCCGTGCGAAAGAGACGCACGAGCGGCTCTCCGCGCCACATCCGCAGTGGCTTGCCGCAGTAGTAGGTCGTGCGACGAACGATGTAGCCATCCATCTCTTCCGAGGCGAGAACGATGGCTTCGCGCAGTACGTCGTCGAGTGCCTCGTCGGCGTCGAGCATGAGCACCCATGGCGTCCGTACCTTGGAGAGCGCGAAGCGGCGCGCCTCAAGGAAGTCCGTCCACGCTCGCTCGATAACCTCCGCACCTGCAGCGCGCGCAAACTCTGCAGTGCGATCGCGCGAGAGCGCGTCCAGAACGAGCACACGCGTCTCCCGCGGCAGGCTCGTCAGGGCACGCGGCAGGTTACGCTCTTCGTCGCGCGTGAGGATAACGGCGGTGACGTCGCGTGGGTTCAGGGCACGACGGCGCTGCGCTCGGCGTGCTCCGAATGCGCGCGCGCCAGAGCAGCGCCGACGAAGTCGCGATAGAGCGGCGCCGGACGATCCGGTCGTGATTTGAACTCCGGGTGCGCCTGCGTTCCCACGAACCACGGATGCATCGATTCTGGCAGCTCGATCACTTCGACGAGCTGCGTCTTGTCGACGGTGTGAAACCCCGTAAAGCGCATCCCATGCTCTTCAAAGAGCGGCGCGTAGCGATTGTTGAACTCGTAGCGATGGCGGTGGCGCTCGGTGATCTCGAGCTCCCCGTAGGCGCGCGCTGCGTGGGAGCCGGCCGCGAGCGTACAGGCGTAGGAGCCGAGCCGCATCGTGCCGCCGTAGACTTCGAGATTGCGCTGATCCGGCATGAAGTCGATGACGGGATCGGGCGCGGTCTCATCCACCTCGGTTGTCATCGCCTCGCTGAGGCCACAGACGTTGCGCGCAAACTCGATACATGCCAGCTGCATTCCGTAGCAGATTCCGAGGAAGGGAATAGCGCGTTCTCGCGCGTGGCGGATTGCACTGAGCTTACCGCGCACGCCCCGCGCGCCGAAACCCGGCGCGACGAGAATCCCGTCGACGCCGCGCAGAACCTCCACGCCCTCGTTCTCGACGAGCTCGGAGTCGATACGCCGGATCGCGACCGCCGCGTCGTGAGCGACGCCCGAGTGCGAAAGCGCCTCGTTAATCGAAATATACGCGTCCTTGAGCTCGACATACTTACCGACGATCGCGATCGTCACGCGCCGCTTCGGATTGAGGGTACGATCGACAATCGCCTGCCACTCTTCCAGATGCGGTGCTCGAGTGTCGAGCTGGAGCTTGCGGACGGCTGTGTCGGCGAGGCCTTCTGCCTCGAGATTGAGCGGCACCGTGTAGATCGTCGGCGCGTCGCTGTTCTGCACGACGGCGGAGCGGGGAACGTCGCAGAAGAGCGCGATCTTCTCCTTCAGCTCGGAGGGCATCGCGCCGGCGGTCTGTGTGCGGCAGACGATCGCGTCAGGGTGGATACCGATGCCGCGGAGCTCGCGCACCGAATGCTGCGTCGGCTTCGTCT
>JASHTE010000032.1 GCA_030040695.1 Vulcanimicrobiota bacterium
CTTTCCTCGTCATCGGATGCCCGACGACGAGCGTACGCGGTATTAGCTAACCTTTCGGCTAGTTATCCCCCTCTGTAAGGCAGGTTGACTACGTGTTACTCACCCGTCTGCCACTAGGTATTGCTACCTCGTTCGACTTGCATGTGTTAGGCACGCCGCCAGCGTTAGTCCTGAGCCAGGATCAAACTCTCCATAAAAGATTTATGGAGCCTGATATGGCTCGCTATTTTCGCATTGCCATGACGCGCCGGTTGCGAATCGACGCCTCCGCATACTCCGGGCTTGTCACCCTGAGTAATACTCTCGGGTGTCCTCCTGAGCTTGTCGAAGGGCTAGAAATGTACGTCCTCAACTACAGAAATTGTAGTGGAGAGACCACACAGACTATTGCGCTGCTGCACTGTTCAGTTTTCAAGGAGCGGGCCCCCGCGGCCGCACAGCATTCTACAGGCGGATCGTTCCGACCGCCTTTGGATGCCGGGGACCGGGGGTATCGACGGCCATCATAACCCGCACTATATGGCCTGTCAAGGAAAGGAACCCGAGAACGGCCGTTCGAGTTTCAGCACTGCCGGAGAAGGCAGCCGACCGGGCGTAGGAAGCTCCGCTTTCGCTCAGGCCTAGGAGCCGAGCGGGCGAAGTTCACTGACCCGTAAACGAGCCCCGAGGCGACAACGGCATGGACGAAAGCGAAGCTTCCTAGACCTTGCGGGAGACCGTCTTGGCCTGCAGGTAGAGCAGCAGGTAGTCGCGCCCCCCGGCCTTGCTGTCGGTACCGGACATATTGAAGCCACCGAAGGGGTGCGCCCCGACCATCGCTCCCGTGCTCTTCCTATTGAAGTAGAGGTTTCCGACGAAGAACTCGTCGGTGGCACGCTCGATCTTCTTCTCGTCGCTCGTGTAGACCGACCCCGTGAGGCCGAACTCGGTGCCGTTTGCGATCGCGAGCGCATCGTTGAAGTCGCGAGCCTTGATCACGGCGAGAACCGGCCCGAATATCTCCTCTTGCGCGATGCGCGCGTTCGGTGAGATATCGGCGATGACGGTCGGCTCGAGAAAGTACCCGTCGCCCTCGCGCCGCTTTCCGCCTGCCACGAGGCGTCCCTCACTCTTTCCCACGTCGATGTACTTCGAGATGGTCTCGAGCGCCTTGGCGTTGATCACCGGCCCCATGTAGGTGCCACGCCGGCTCGGATCTCCGACGGTGATCTTTGCGACGCGTTCGCGCAGCTTCTCCAGGAACGCGTCATAGAGCGGTTCCTCGACGATCGCGCGAGAGCACGCCGAGCACTTCTGCCCTTGGAAACCGAAGGCGGAAACGGCGACGCCTTCGACCGCGGCATCCAAGTCTGCATCCGCAGCGACGATGATCGCGTCCTTGCCGCCCATCTCCGCAACGACGCGCTTGATCCAGCGCTGCCCCTTCTCAGGTTTCGCTGCGAGCTCGTTGATGTGTAGACCGACTTCCTTCGATCCGGTGAACGAGATAAACCGCACCTTCGGGTGCGCGACGATGAGATCGCCGATCTCGCTGCCCGATCCCGGGAGAAAGTTCAGTACACCGGGCGGAAGGCCGAGCTCGTGCATGAGGTCGACGAACCACGCGGCGATGATCGCTGAGTCGCTCGAGGGCTTGAGCACGACCGTATTCCCTGCGACGATCGCAGCGGAGCTCATACCGATCATGATTGCGGCCGCGAAGTTCCACGGCGGAATCACCGCGCCGACGCCGAGCGGAATGTAGACGAGCTCGTTCTCCTCCCCGGCAATCGGCGTCACCGGTTGCGGCTGCGCATACCGCAGCATCTCGCGCCCATAGAACTCGAGAAAGTCGATGGCTTCGGCCAGATCGGCGTCGGCCTCGGGCCAGCTCTTCCCCACCTCGTAGACGAGCAGCGCATCGTAGAGGAAGCGCCGCTCGCGAATCGCCGCGGCGGCCTTGAAGAGAAACTCCGCGCGTTCACGCGCCGGCACCTCACGCCAGCCTTCGAATGCCCGCTGCGCTGCGTCGATCGCGCGCTGCGCATCGTCCGCCGATGCAGAAGCCGTCTCTCCGACGATCTCGCTCGGCGCCGCGGGGTTCAGCGAGCGAATGCGCTTCTTCGTCTCGACGCGCTCGGCGTCGATCACAAGCGGATAGAAGCGCCCGAAGCTCGCCTTCACCTCTTCGAGCGCCGCCTCCATCGCTGCAACGTCAGCGGGATCGGCGAAGCTCTTTACGGGCTCGTTCTTGAAGGGCGTGATTCGATCGAGGGTAGTCGCCATATGCGAAGTACTATGACACGGTGAGCGAGAATTCCGGTTTCATGTACGACGTCGCGGTCATCGGCGGGGGGATCATCGGGCTCGCGAGCGGGCGCGAGCTCCTCTCGCGCACGCCCGGGCTGCGCCTCCTCTTGTTAGAGAAGGGGGAGGCCCTCGCGGCGCATCAGAGCAGCCGCAATAGCGGCGTCATCCATTCGGGGATCTACTATCGTCCTGGATCGCTGCGCGCACGGCTCTGCCGCG
>JASHTE010000281.1 GCA_030040695.1 Vulcanimicrobiota bacterium
CCTCGAGGCAACGATGACGAACCTCAACGACGCGACGAACGAGGGCTTCAGACACCGGCGCTTTCCCCTCGCGGCCGTGCAGTTCCATCCCGAGGCATCACCGGGGCCCGCGGATGCGCGGCGCATCTTCGAGCGTTGGTTGCGCGATGCGGGAATTCTGTAGAGCGGCCGCCGTCCTTGCGCTCGCGGGCGCTACGCTGGCGCCGGCAGTGGCACAGAGCCTCCAGCGAGTTACCGTACGGGCCTTCACGCTCTCTGCCGACACGCTGCATCCACGCGCCGGCGCCTCTTTCCATCTCGTCGTATCGCTGCGGCTCAGCGAGCGTCTCGCCGACGTCCGCAATTTGCAGCTACCCTTCTTGGGGAGCTTGCAAGTGCTCGGCGATACGCGCACGATAAACGCTTCGACACTCGGGACGCTCTATCGCGAGGTCGTCACCGTCTCCGGTCCGAGCGGCGCGATCACGATTCCGCCGGCGACGTTTGATGCGGTCGACGCGCTGGATGGAAAGGCGAAGGAGTACGCGACGAATCCGCTCGGATTGCGCATTCAGGCGACGGCATCGCCGCATTCTCTCATGGTACTCGCGCGTGTTCTCGTCGTCGGCGGAGCCGCGATGGCCTCTCTCGGACTCTTCTTGATTTGGAGAGCTTCGCGCCCGCGGCGTACGCAGGAGCCGGAGTCCTCGCCGGAGCCGCAGCCGATGCCGTCGGCCGAAGAGCTCCTTCGCGAGGCGCGAGAGACGCTCGCCACCGATCCTACGCGCCTGGGCGCACTGCGGGCGCGCAACGCCGTGCGACGGATGGTCGGCGCTCGCGACGGCGAAACGCTCGCCGACGTGATCGACCGCGCTGCGCAGCTCGACCGAAGGCTTCTTTCCGTGCTTCCCGCGCTCGAACGCGCGGCATTCACTGATGAAGAGGATCTCCCGGCGGCGATTTCCGACGCGCGCGAGTCCCTCAACGAGGCAGTGGCATGAACGAAAAGCGACCGCGCGACGTGGTCGCCGCCCTCCACGAAACGATCGTCGGACAGCGCGCCGTCGTCGAGGCGCTTCTGCTGGGTCTGATCGGCGGGGGGCACGTCTTGCTCGAAGGGCCGCCTGGGCTTGCGAAGACGCTCGCTTGCCGCGCGCTCGCAGCCGCGCTCGAAGGGGAGTTTCGGCGCGTGCAGTTCACGCCCGATCTGCTTCCGAGCGACATCGTCGGCACGCGCGTCTTCGATCAACGGGAGATGCGCTTCACGACGATGCTGGGTCCCATTGTCGCGAATGTCGTGCTCGCCGACGAGATCAACCGTGCACCGGCGAAGGTGCAATCGGCGCTGCTCGAGGCGATGCAAGAGCGCCAAGTCACGATCGGACCGCAGAGCTTCCCATTACCCGATCCGTTCATCGTAATGGCGACGATGAATCCATTCGACACCGACGGCACCTACCAGCTGCCGCTCGCGCAGATGGACCGGTTCCTGTTACGCGTCGCCGTGGGTTATCCGGATCGGAGAGAGGAGCTTGGGATCCTCGAGCGCTTCGCCGTTGCCGAGACGGAACTCGTGCGAGCCGTGGCGTCGATGCCCGACGTCCTTGCATGGCGCGCACAGGCGCACGCGGTTCACCTGGAAGAGCGCCTCAAGCGCTACATCGTGGAGCTCGTCGCCGTGACTCGCGAGCCGCATGACTTCGTCGAGCACGGCGCCTCACCGCGAGCAACGCTTGC
Organism: Vulcanimicrobiota bacterium; assembly: GCA_030040695.1. Classification (GTDB taxonomy): domain Bacteria; phylum Vulcanimicrobiota; class Vulcanimicrobiia; order Vulcanimicrobiales; family Vulcanimicrobiaceae; genus Tyrphobacter. The sequence continues at coordinate 1,717 of JASHTE010000281.1, forward strand.
GATCGCGAACTTGGCGCGCGCAAAGGCGCTGCTCGCCGAGCGCGAGTACGCGATTCCCGACGATGTGCGCGCGGTCGCACCGCTCGCGCTTCGCCACCGTATAGACTTTAGCTATCGCATTGCAGCGGAGGGTATTTCGGCGGATCGCGTCCTCGAGTCGTTGATCTCCTCAGTGCCGCCGCCGTGATCGCTCGAGCCTCACCCGCGCAGTCGATCCGGCAGGCGCTCTTGAGCGGGAAGCGGCGCCCGCGTATGCCCGGCGGCTCCCCGACGAGCCGCCGCGGCGACGGTTATGAGTTCGTCGAGTTGCGTGGATACGTTCCGGGCGACGATGTGCGGAGAATCGACTGGGCCGCAACCGCCCGCTCGGGCGAGTTGCAGACGCGTATCGTACTCGAGGATGTTGGGCTGACGCTTGCGGGCATTCTCGATGACTCGCCCTCGATGCAGGTCGGGCGGCGTCGGCCGCTGCTCGGTGCCGCACGCGAAGCACTTCGCCTCTGGTACGAGGTCGCCGAGCCCGAAGACCGCTGCGTACGTGTCATCGGGAAGGCCCTTGCGCCGACGAGCGGCCTGCGAGGCGCTCCATCAGCCGCGGCTGCCCTCGGTGCGGGCGGGAGCTTCGAGTTGCAGCAGAGCTTGGAAACAGCGCGCTCGGCGCTACGCGCCGGGACGGCACTGCTCGCGATCGGCGATTGGTTCGACCTTCGCGACGATGCCGACGAATTGTTGTACGTCCTCGCGCGCCGGTACGACTGCACGGCGCTGCTCGCGCGCGATCCCTGGTTCGATGGTTTCGCGCTCTCAGGCATCGTGCGAATGCGCGGCGCAGAGGGCGGAACGTTACGTGCCTACGTGGGGAAGCAAGAGCAGGCGCGCTACGAACAGGCCGTCCGCCGGCGCGAGGCGCAGCTGCTGAGACGCTTCGCGCTCGCCGGCTGGCGCACGGGCGTGCTCGAAGAGAGCCGCGGCGCGGCATCGCTCGCGGCAGCGTTCGGCGTTCGTCTCGCGAAGGCTGGATGAGCCAATGACGCTCCTCCACCCGCTGCGCTTCGCGCTTGCGCTGCTCATCGCCGCTGCGCTCGTGTTTCTTTACACGACGCTTCTACGCCGGAAGACCGCGCACGATCTCGCGTATTCGTCGATCGCCTTCTTTGCCGCGGCCGTGCAACCTCGGCGCTGGATTCCGCAGCTCCTCGACGCAGGTTGGATGCTCGCGCTGCTGGCACTCGCCTTTGCGCTCGGAGGCGTGCGGTTGACGGCGCCGATGCCGGTCCGTGACGGCGCGGTGTTCATCTGCATCGATACATCGGGATCGATGGCGACGACCGACGTCTCGCCCACGCGAGCAGCCGCCGCCCTCAACGCAGCGCGCGCTTTTATCGAAGAATCGGCACCGGGGACGCGGATCGGGCTCATCAGCTTCTCCGCCGGCGCCTCGATGATCCAACCGCTCTCCTCGGATCACGCCCTCGTCGAGGCCGCGCTCGGGCAGATCCCGCCGCCGAATGGTGCGACGGCTATCGGCGACGCACTGCGCCTGGCCGCGAGCGCGCTTCCGGAGAGCGGGCATCGACTTATCGTACTCGTCACCGACGGCGTGAACAACACCGGTGTGGATCCGCTCGAGGTCGCGGAGTGGCTGGGCACGCAGCACATTCCCGTCTACACGATCGGCATCGGCACACCCAATGGCGGCTACATTCCCGGGAGTGAAGACGAGGCGACGATTGACGAAGGCGCCCTACGCGAATACGCACAAGTCAGCGGCGGTGCCTATGCGCGCGCCGAGGACGCCACACAGCTTCACGACGCGCTCGCGCGTCTTGGCCGTGTCACGAGCTTCGCGAAGCAGCGCGTCGACGCAACCGAAGGCTTTACGGTCGCGGGCGTCGCGCTACTCGTCGTAACCTTTCTCACGGGACTCGGCTTGGGAAGATTCGGCTAGGAATGCAGAGCGTTCTCGTCATCGGCTCGGGGCCGATCGTCATCGGTCAGGCTGCAGAGTTCGACTACGCCGGCGTGCAAGCGTGTCGCGCACTACGCGAACAAGGTCGGCGCGTCGTGCTCGTCAACTCGAACCCCGCCACGATCATGACCGATCCCGAGATCGCCGACGCAGTCTACCTCGAGCCGCTCACGCTCGACTCTCTTACTGAGGTCATCGCGCGCGAGCGGCCGGATGCGCTTCTACCGACTCTCGGCGGGCAGACCGGGTTGAATCTGGCCGTCGAGCTCCACGAAGCGGGGGCGCTCGAGCGCTACGCCGTGCGCCTGCTGGGAACACCCGTCGATTCGATTCGACTCGCCGAAGACCGCGAGCGGTTCAAGGCCAAGATGATCGAGATCGGTGAGCCGGTTGCCGAGAGTTGCGTGGTGACGGAGGTCGAGCAAGGCGTCGCCTTTGCGCGTGATACCGGTTACCCGCTCGTCATTCGTCCGGCGTACACGCTGGCGGGAACGGGAGGCGGCCTCGCCTACGACGAGGAGCAGCTACGCGAGACGCTGCGCGCGGGTCTCGCCGCAAGCCTGATCGGCCAGGTGCTCCTCGAGACCTCACTGCTCGGGTGGAAAGAGATCGAGTACGAGATCCTACGCGATCGAGCCGACAACTGCATCGTCGTCTGCAACATGGAGAATCTCGATCCGGTCGGCGTTCACACCGGCGACTCGATCGTCATCGCACCCTCGCAGACGCTCTCGGACGTCGAGTATCACATGCTACGCTCCGCGAGCCTGAACGTCATCCGCGCACTCGGTGTCGAAGGCGGATGCAACATCCAGTTCGCGCTTCACCCGGATCGCAGCGAGTACGCAATCATCGAGGTGAATCCCCGCCTCTCGCGCAGCTCGGCGCTCGCCTCGAAGGCGACGGGCTATCCGATTGCCAAGATCGCGACGCGCATCGCGCTTGGGCAGCGTCTCGACGAAATCGAGAACCCCGTCACCGGCGTCACGAAAGCCGCCTACGAACCGACGCTCGATTACGTCGTCGTGAAGATTCCACGCTGGCCGTTCGACAAGTTCCCACTTGCAGACACACGGCTCGGGACGCAGATGAAATCGACCGGCGAGGCGATGGGGATAGGTCGCACTTTCCGCTCCGCCCTCGTGAAAGCCGTGCGCGGGCTCGACCTGGGATACGAGTCGTTGCACGATGTGCGCCTCGGCGAGTGGAGCTCCGCCGAGCTCGAGCGCGTGGTAGGAGAGGCGACGCACGAGCGGCTCTTCGCGGTCTGTGAGCTGTTGCGCCGAGCGGAAGAAGCAGGGGGCGTCGAGCGCGCGATCGAGCGGATCCACGCGAGCAGCTCCATCGACCGGTTCTGGCTCTACGAGATCGCCGAGATGTTGCACGAGAAAGAAGAGGCACGCGATCCCGGCGATGCCGCCTTTCGCATGGTCGACACCGCCGCCGGCGAGTTTCCTGCGAAGTCTCCCTACTACTACCTGTCGTGGGGAGAGGCCGACGAGCTGCGCGATCGTATGAACGGTTCACAGGGTGAGGCGGTAGTCGTCGTCGGGAGCGGACCGATTCGCATCGGGCAAGGGATCGAGTTCGATTATAGCTGCGTGCACGCTGCCTGGGCGCTCCGTGACGCCGGGCGCAGGGCGGTCGTCGTCAACAATAACCCAGAAACGGTTTCGACGGATTTTGACATCTCAGACGCGCTCGTCTTTGAGCCGCCCGGCGCCGATGAGGTGGAGGCTGCCTATCGCGCGACTCACGCTTCGGGTGTAATGCTCGGCTTCGGCGGTCAAACTGCGATCAATCTTGCGGCTGAGCTCTCGAGGCGCGGCGTTCGCATCGCCGGCAGCGACCGGCGAGCACTCGACATGGCGGAGGACCGCGAGCAGTTCGATGCGGCGCTCGCGCGTCTCGGTGTCGCGCGTCCGCAGGGACGGGCGGCGCGAAGCTTTCGCGAGGCGCGTGCAATCGCGCGCGAGTTGGGCTTTCCCGTACTCGTCCGACCCTCGTTTGTGCTCGGCGGTCGTGCGATGGAGATCGTGCAGAACGAGGCGCAGCTCGCCTCGTACGCCGAGTCCGCGCCACCGATTCGTCCGGAGGCGCCGCTGCTCGTCGATCGCTACGTCGCCGGTCTCGAACTCGAAGTCGACGCCGTCTTCGACGGCAGCGACGCGCTCATTCCGGGTATCTTCGAGCACGTCGAGCGCGCGGGCATTCACTCAGGTGACTCGATCGCCGTCTATCCCCCCCAGCGCCTCGACGCCGAGCAACAGCGGAGAGTCGTCGAGGTAACCACCGCGATCGCGCGCGAGCTGCGCATCGCGGGGCTCATCAACATTCAATTCGTCATGCAAAATGGCGAGCTCTTCATCATCGAGGCGAATCCGAGGGCGAGCCGGACCGTTCCGATCATTCAGAAAGCAACCGGTATCAACATCGTCGCGGCGGCGACGCGCGTCGCGCTCGGCGAGCGGCTGCGTGAGATGGAGTACGGCACGGGGCTCGCGCCGGAACCCCCGTACGTGGTCGTGAAGATCCCGGTGTTCTCGTTCTCCAAGATGCGCGGGGTCGAGACAGCGCTCGGCCCGGAGATGAAGTCGACCGGCGAGGTG
>JASHTE010000282.1 GCA_030040695.1 Vulcanimicrobiota bacterium
ATGACGGTGACGGGCCGCCCGCGCTATGTGTTCTCACGTGGCACGATGGTTGCGGAAGGCGAGACGTTCGTCGGCAAAAAGGGCGCCGGCAAACACATCAAGAGCGATAGGTTCTATCCGGTGCAATTATGATATTCGGTCCTTCGACTTCGCTCACTTCGTTCGCTACGCTCAGGATGACAAGGTGGAAAGTTTAGTACGTATCGGCCTGATTCAGGCCCACAACGACGTCGACGGCTCGAAGCCCGTCGAGGAACATAAGAAGGCGGCGATCGAGAAGCACGAGCGCCTGATTCACGAGGCGAAGAAAAAGGGCGCGCAGATCGTCTGCCTTCAAGAGATCTTCTACGGGCCGTACTTCTGCACCGAGCAGACGACGAAGTGGTACGACGCGACGGAGTACATTCCCGACGGCCCGACGACGAAGCGTATGCAGAGGCTCGCGAAGGAGCTCGGCATCGTGCTCGTCGTTCCGATGTACGAAATCGAGGCGCCGGGCTTCTACTACAACACGGCAGCCGTCATCGACGCCGATGGAAGATACCTCGGCAAGTACCGCAAACATCACATCCCGCAAGTGCAAGCGGGCCCTCCCGGCTGCGGCTTCTGGGAGAAGTACTATTTCCGGCCGGGTAATCTCGGCTTTCCCGTCTTCGACACGGCCTTCGCAAAAGTCGGCGTCTACATCTGTTACGATCGCCACTTCCCGGAAGGCGCGCGCATTCTCGGGCTCAACGGTGCAGAGATCGTCTTTAATCCGTCAGCAACCGTAGCGGGCCTCTCCGAGTATCTCTGGAAGCTCGAGCAGCCCGCGCACGCCGTCGCCAACGGCTACTACGTCGGCGCGATCAACCGCGTCGGATTCGAGCCGCCATGGAACATGGGCGAGTTCTATGGCCAGTCGTATCTCGTCGATCCGCGCGGACAGTTCGTCGCGATCGGCAGCCGCGACAAAGACGAGGTCGTCGTCGGCGAAATGGATCGCGATGTCATACGCCAGGTGCGCGATACATGGCAGTTCTATCGCGATCGCCGTCCGGAGGCATACGAAGAGATGGTCGCCCTCTAATGGCGGCGACCGCGACGCAGGTGCAGATCGCCGACGTCGTCGTCCTGACCGACGCCGCCGAAGCCGAGGCGTCGAGAAACCACTCGACGTGGAACGACGACTTGCGCCCGTGTTCGCTGCGCGAGCACTCGTGGCCCGCCTCGAAGTTCGCCTCGCTCTGGATCGGCATGTGCCTCTGCCTGCCGACCTACTCGCTCGCGGCTTCAATGATCGCGCTCGGCATGAACTGGTGGGAATCCGTGCTGACGATCCTCTGCGGCAGCGCGATCGTGATGGGCGCGATCCTGCTCGTCTCGCACGCCGGAACAAAGTTCGGCATTCCGTATCCGGTCTTCGCGCGGCTCTGGTTCGGAACGCGGGGCGCGCATATTCCCGCGCTCGCGCGCGCGGTGATCGCAGCCGGATGGTTCGGCATCAACTCGTGGTTTGGGGGACAGGCACTCGATGCGATTCTCGTGCGGCTCGTTCCTGTATGGTCGGGCTTCTCGTGGCACTTAGGGCTTGCGTTTGCGCTCTTCTGGGCGATCAATGTCGCGATCGCAATGCGTGGGCCGCAAGCCATCGGAAGGCTCGCGCAGATCTCCGCCCCGACGCTTGCCCTCGGCGCGATCGCGCTCTTCGTCTGGGCGATTCACAGTGCGGGTGGCTTCGGTCCGCTCCTCGCGCAACCCGCGAAGATTCACGGCAGCGTATTCTGGGTGAGCTTCATTCCCTCCGTTGTCGGTGTGATCGCTTTCTGGGCGACGCTTGCACTCAACATTCCCGACTACACGCGCTATGCCGTCTCGCAGCGCGCGCAGCTGCGCGGGCAGATTCTCTCGATGCCGCTGACGATGGCGCTCTTCTCCTTCGTCGGAATCACCGTGACGTCCGCGACGGTTGCGCTCTTCGGTAGCGCGCTCTGGAACCCAGTGCAGCTCATCGTCAAGTTCCCGTCGGCGGTCGTCGTGATCGCCGGCATCATCATTATTCTCTCGTCCGTAACGATCAACGTCGGCGCAAACGTTATGGCGCCCGCGCGCGCCTTCGAAAACCTCTGGCCGCGGCGGATCACCTTCGCATGGGGCGCTGTTCTCACCGGACTGCTCTCGCTTGTGATGCAGCCATGGTACCTGCTCTCGAGTTTCACGAACTACATCTTCATATGGCTCGGCGCATACGGCGCTATGCTCGGCGCTTTCGACGGCATCGCCATTGCAGACTACTGGCTCGTGCGCAAGCGGCGCCTCGACCTCGCGCAGCTCTACGCTCCGAAAGGCATCTACGCGTACGCCGGCGGCGTCAATCTCTTTGCGGTCGTCGCGCTCGCGATCGGCTGGCTTCTCGCGATCGCTTGCGCCGTCGTCCTCAGCGTTCACGCGCCGTGGGCCGGCGGTCTGAATGGTTTCTTCACGCGTCTCTCTTCCGGCGGCTGGGCCGTCAGCTTGATCGGCGGCCTGGCAGCATACGCACTTCTCATGCAGGGCAGCCGGTCTATCATATCGGAAGAGAGATACAACGCGATCACGCGTGCCGAAAGCCCGGCATTGCATCCGGACGTCACGTGGACTGCTCCCGCCTCCGATACTGCGTAACATCAGTCTCTGTTCCTCAAAATCGCTCGCTTCGCTCACTAGCTCGGGATGACAAAGTATATGAAGATGATGCAAAAGAACAACGCACAGCGCGCCAAGGAGCACCTCTTTGCCGCGCAGCAGACCTACTACGAGCAGCCGCTGACGCTCGTGGGCGGCGAGGGATCGCGCGTTCGCGACGACGCCGGGAACGAGTATCTCGACGCCTTCGCCGGCATCTGCACGAACACGCTCGGCTATGGCGACACCGAAGTGGCAGAGGCGGTCGCCGAGCAGGCGAAGGAGCTCATCCACGTCTCGACGCTCTACTTGAACGAACCGATGCTCGACCTCGCCGAGAAGATTGCCGAGATCGCGCCGGAGGGCATGACGAAGTCCTTCTTCTCCAACTCCGGCTCTGAAGCGAACGAGATGGCGACGCTCATCGCGCGGACATCGTCGCCGAAGAAGTCGGTCGACCTCCTGGCGCTCGATCACGCATACCACGGACGCACTGCGTACACGGTGGCACTCGCCGGTCAGAGCCAGTGGCGCAACTTTGCAACACAGATGCCTCACGTCGCCTTCGTTCCAAATCCGTATTGCTATCGCTGCCCGCTCGGCATGACGTACCCGTCGTGCGAGATTGCGTGCGCGAAGTATGCAAAGCGCGTCGTCGAATCGCAGACCGACGGCTCTCCCGCCGCGATGATCGCGGAGACGATTTCGGGTGTCGGCGGGATCATCACGCCTCCACCCGAGTACTTCGCGGTGCTCAAGGAGACGCTCGCGCCCTACGGCACGCTCCTCATTGCCGATGAAGTGCAGGCTGGATGGGGGCGGCTCGGCGACGGTTGGTTCGGCATGGTTTCATCATACGGCGTCATTCCCGACATCATCACGTCGGCGAAAGGGCTTGCGAGTGGTTTCCCGATCGGCATCACGATCACGCGCCCGGAGCTCGCCGATACGTTCAAAGGTCCGCACATCAACACGTTCGGCGGTAACCCCGTCGCGACGCGCGCTGCCAAAGTGACGATCGATGTCATCGAGAAGCGCGATCTCATCGCAGGCTGCAAGCGGCGGGGAGAAGAGCTCATGGCCGGCCTGCGCGATCTCGCGGCGAGTTTCGACGTGATCGGCGACGTCCGCGGCAAGGGGCTCATGGTCGGTGTCGAGCTCGTGCGCGACCGCAAGAGCAAAGCTATTGCGCCGGAGCTCGCAACGAAACTCCTCGAGGAAATGCGCGAGCGCAAGGTGCTCGTTGGGAAGGGCGGACGCTACGGCAACGTCTTGCGAATTCAACCGCCGTTCATCTTCGATAGCGATGACATCCACGAGTTCCTAAACGTACTGAAGGAGTCGCTGAGCACACTCACCTAGCGCAATCGAAGCATGGTCGGGCCGACTCGATTCGAACGAGCGATCTCAACGCCCCCAGCGTTGCGCGTTAACCAAGCTACGCTACGGCCCGGCGTGAGCGCTTCTCCTTCGGCGCAGCCTCGCTGAACTCTTACGCCGGCGGAAACTGTGCGACGGGACCGGCGCGAACCGAGAACGGCACGCGCCATGAGTCCTCACACCGGCCGTCTACCTCCACGCGCCACTCGTAGCGAGCACCCGGCGTCAGCGGCATCGGCGGAAAGTTGACCGCGAAGCAGCCGTCGAGCGGCGTCCCAGGGACGAGCCCAGCCGGCCTTCCCGCCTCGAACACGAAGGGAACCTCGACGTTCTGCTCCTCACCGCTGGGAGCCGTCGGAAAGCGAATCGGGTGACCGTCCGCGTCGACGAGGAGAATCTTTATGTTGAAGCGGCGGTTTGCGTCGGACCACGGGATTGCCAGCTTTATTGCGACGGCCATCGGCGCGGCCTGCGGTCCCGTGATCGACCAGCCGCCTCCGAGCACGTAAAGCTTGCCGCCGACAGCCTGCGCGGAATCGCAGAGCAGGATCGTGACGAGCACGACCCGCTAGCTCACTTGCTGCGTCGAGCGCCGCCTACGGCGTCTTTGAGCGCCTTACCCGCGACGAAAGCCGGCACGTTCCGCGCCGCGATCTTGATGCGCTCGCCGGTCTTCGGATTGCGCCCCTCGCGCGCTTTGCGTGGCCGTACGACGAAGCTGCCAAACGGCGTGAGCGCCACGCGCTCACCTTTCTTTAGCGCATCACTGATTTGGTCGAGGATGAGATCGATGATGTGACCGGCTTGGCGCCTCGACAACTCTCCTCCGTCGGCGACTCTGTCAACGAGATCGGCTTTCGTCAAAACTCTTGCTCCTTCACGGCGGCCTATACGCTACTTTTCTAGCATCTCCCGCAGGGCGCGCAGCGCGAGCCGGTACGACCCAGCGCCGAAGCCCGTGATGGTTCCCGAGCAGGCCGACGCCGTGACGCTTCTGCGCCGATACGGCTCTCGAGCCGCGACGTTCGAGAGATGGACTTCGATCACCGGAATGCGAATCGACGCCACCGCGTCCGCGATTGCGTACGAATAGTGCGCGTACGCCCCCGGATTCAGCACGATGCCGCCGTACTCCGTGCGGGCGGCGTGTAGCGCGTCGATGATCGCTCCCTCCGAGTTGTGCTGGACGCAGCGAACCTCCATGCCGAGCGCTTTGCCGGTTCGCAGAAGCTCCGCGTCGATTTCCGCGAGCGTCTGCGTGCCGTAGACCTCCGGCTCGCGCTCCCCAAGCAAGTTGAGGTTCGCTCCGTGGATAACCAAAACACGCATTGGCACGTTGCTTCTGGGAGGAAAAGGCGCAGCCCTCGAACGAGACCGCGCGGTGCCGGATCGCGTTGCCAGCCTCTACTCCCCCGACGCCGGTATCGCCGTCGTCGGAGTCTCCATACCGAAGCTCGTGCGCGAGATTCGCGATCTCCACGACCTCTCGCCGATCGCGACGGCCGCCGTCGGCCGTCTCGTGGCCGGCGCGGTGCTTTTCGGAGCAGGGCTAAAGCGGCGCGAGCGCATCTCGATCCAGATCGCCTCCGACGGCCCGATCGGCGGCCTCTTCGCCGACGCATGGCTCCTCGACGAGCGTACGATCGGAGCACGCGGCTACGCGCGGAACCCGCACGTCGACCTTCCGCTGAATGCGCGCGGGAAGTTTGACGTCGCGGGAGCGCTCGGCTCGGGCTCGTTACAGGTGACGAAAACCTACGAGGTCGGGCAGCCGTACCGCGGCATCGTGCCGCTCGTCTCCGGGGAGATCGCTGAAGACCTCGCCGCATATCTCGTACAATCGGAGCAGATTCCGAGCGCCGTCGCGCTCGGCGTTCTCGCGAATCCTGGAGGCGTCATCGCGGCGGGAGGCCTTCTCGCGCAAGTCTTACCAGGCAGCGACGATCGCGCCGTTGCAGAGCTCGAGCAGCGTGCCATCGCGCTCCCGCCGGTGACGAGGCTCATGAGCGAGGGCGCCGACGCCGACGGCCTCGTGCGCGCGCTTGCCGGCGACCTCGAGTTGCGCGAGCATCGTCACCTCGACGTTCGCTTCGCCTGTCTCTGCTCGCGGGAGAAAGTGGAGGCGGCACTTGTCGGACTGGGGGCCGACGATCTACGTCAGATGGCTCGCGAAAACGAGACGACGCACGCAAGTTGCGAATACTGTAAGCGTGACTACGCGTTCAACTCCGACGAGCTCATCGCGCTTATCGCAAAGTAACCACTGCGCTTCGCGATCTCACGCCAAGCCACGTAGGTACCTCTCGCCGCGGTCGATCCGGCGCGTGCACAGTATGCGCGGACGCAGTCGAAGCCGACTGCGTAGCCCGCGCTGCGCACGAGGCCGCGCTCGGGCAGGCCGGTCTGTGCCGCCACCCAGTCGCCGAAAACGTAGGCACGCACCTCGTTCCACCCCGTGACGTCGAGCGCAGCCGCGATGACCGAGCGCGCGTGCTCCCGTTCTTCGTTCGACTGCCGCGTCACCCAGGGGCCCGCGCTCTGTCCTCCGCACAACTCCACGGCAAACGCCTCCGCCAGCCCTTCGAGCAAAGCGTACTGTCCCACCGTCGTCTGCGCGCTCCACGGCTCGTAACGCAGGCGGACGTTGTGGTGATACTCGTGCGCCATCGCAGCGGGTATGCGGTGGACGTTTTCAGGACGTGGATCCACGTGCACGATCGCGTGGCCGGAGTGGCCGCCGTATCCCGTATAGCCGTCATCCGGATCGAGCATCTGCTTCGACCGAGGATTCGCAATGATGACGTGAGCGCCCACTGCGACATCGATGCCGTGTTCCTCGGGTTCGAGCGCCGCATGGGCGCGCGCGAGCACCGACTGACACGCATCCGCGGTCCCCGCTTCACGCAGAAGCGCAAACGCCTTCTCATACTCCTGCGGCTCACCGTCGGGGTCGATAAAGTTGTACTGACGCGCGATGGAGAGCAGGTCGACGTTCGCCGGATCTCCTCCAGGCGGAACGAGGGCGCTCGCCATCGGGCGGAGGACGCGCTCGGCAAAGTACGCGTTGCGCTCGCCGCGCGGCTGCTCGAAGAGACGAAGCTGCGCGTCGAGCACGCGGGAGAACCGCGGCTTCACGACGTTATGCCTTTGTTCGGCTTCACACGGATAAACTTTCGGGAGCCAACGGAGAGCACGACGCTTCCCGAGCAGTCCCAGAGAGCGTTTGCGTCTTCGACAACTTGACCGTCGAGGCGGACGCCCTTGCCGAGGATAAGCCGCTCGGCCTCTCGGCGGCTCTGCGCAAACCGGGCATGCACGAGCAGGTCGCTAATGCGCACGCTTCCGTTCTGCAACGCAAGTTTCCGAGGCACCTCAACCTCTCGCATATCCTGCGGCAGTTCCTTGCGCTGAACGGTGCGCTCGAAGAAGTCGCGCGCACGTTTTGCAGCGGTTTCGTCGTGGTAGCGCGCGACGACGGCGCTCGCGATCTGCTTCTTCTGTTCCATGGGGCTGAGTGAAGCATCGACGTCGCAGAACGCCGCATAGCGGCCGTACATGGGAATGAGGGAGTCGGGCATCGACATGACCTTGCCGAACTGCGCCTCCGCCGGCTCCGTCACGCCCACATAGTTGCCGAGCGACTTGCTCATCTTCTGCACGCCGTCGAGGCCGATCAAGA